>CAKZQV010000561.1 GCA_937141895.1 uncultured Verrucomicrobiota bacterium | reverse complement strand
CTGTCTGCGCGAGCTACAGCGTACAACCCGCATTTGCGCGCAAAGCCTGCATCTGGCCGCAGAGGAATTCATTCAACACGATCAAAAGCGGGTAAAACGTATTAAGGTGAATGAACAGAGTGTGAATGCCATAAAGATCGCCATGCGAAGTTATCTGGCCGATCTGACCCGGCACTATCTTTCCAAACGACAGTCGATCCTGATCACTCATATTGATCGCTGCATGTCAGACCTGGAGCGCGTCGGGGACCATATTGAAAACCTCTCCGATATCGCCAAACGGCAACGCTCCATTCCCAGCGCCCGTTTCAGCACCGATGTCATGGAGGACTGGCTGGCCATTCACAACGCCGTTAGCCATCTGTTAGCCAAAGTGGTTGAATCCCTCGACCCCGAAACCGCCAACTTTCAGGACATGGCCAAAGAGATTATTGAACTGCGCGAACAGTATGTTGAAACCGCCATCAGCGTGCGCAACACGCACTTCCAGCGGTTGGAAGAAAAAACCATTACGCCTATCGCCGGAATCATCTTCAATGACTACCTCTCGAATTTTCTGCGTATCACCAAACACATCAAGAGCATTGCCTTGGCGGAGCAGCAACCGCAGTTCTGGCTCAAACGAGAAAAGCTGGGAAAAATTATGTCCCCCGATGCGCCGGGCTACAGCCTGCCCGACCACATCAACCCCAACGACTACCTCGATCGGCTCCAGTCGGATAGCTACAGGTAAGTCGGATAGGTAAGGTAGTGACGGCTGTCCCCAGCCGTCCGCCCCGCTACGCGAGGACGCTCGTGCGGCGGTATGGGGACACACCGCCCTGCCCTTTACGCCTCAACCACATATTCACCGGGTTCGGTGAATTCGAAGGTCTGGGCCCCGCGGTTTTCGAAGGTGTAGCCGCGGATCTTCAGGTATTCCGGAACGGCGGCATCAGCACCGAGTTCGACGAGTTCAAATCCGTCGTTTTCAAATTTTCCTTTAACCGTAACTTTCGCGCCATCGCAGGCTTTAACCACCAGACCGGTTTTACCGGAGAGCTCGACATTTTCCAGCATAACGTCTGCGCCGTCGATAATCAGTGTGGCTTCGCCGGAGATGGAACCGCCGGAAATTTTCGATGCACCTTCCTCAAGCGTCATCGCAAACGAGGGACGAAGGATGACTTTCGGGCCCGAGGTGAACGGAACACCGAGAATTTTAATTTCGGCACCCTCATCCACCTTCATGCCTGCTTCTTCAAGGCGCGCGCGACCGGCGGCATAAAAATCATTTTCCGCCGTGGCACTCGCATCGGCGGGACCGCCGGAAGCCACTTTGGCCGCTGCGTCCGTGACATTATTTTTATTCGGTGAAAAACTCCAGAAACGGTCAAAAATGGTGACGCCGACTTTTTCCGATTCCCCGAACAGTTTCGGAAGATCCTGCATCATCGTTTCCAGACGGGTCGGCTTTTTGAATGACGTCTTAGATTCGTCGGCATATTTGGGATTCACGAATTCCGCAATGATGCCCTGCGAGGCTTCCAGAATTTTGACGTAGGATTCGGTTTTAATGACCAGCGTGTTGCAGTTGCCCGGGAATGGAGAAAAGCCGGATTCATCGGCCACATCGCCTTCCGGATTAATCGTGGCACGAAGCAACGGATCCAACTGATTGTATTCCACGTTAAGGGTAAATGCTGCCGCGTCACCTACCAGTTTGGCCAGACCGCCGACGGCTTCGCCGGGACGACGCACAATCGCCAGCGAATTAAAATCGTAGCCATTTTCTACGGAAACGCCAATCGCCGCCGGCAGCGTGTTAAAGCTCGGGCCGTTGGTATCCTGAATAAACATAAAATATTCGATGCCCTCAGCAGCCAGCTTCGCGGCAACGCCACTGGTATGCAGCAGCATATGAATATCCCCATGGCCGTGCGGTTTGAGGATCAGCTCATATTTTTCTTTCAGCGCAAGAGCGCCATCGTTGTCGGAAATGGCCGGCACCAGCTCCTGCTGGAGAATATGCACCTGCTCTTTCTGCAATCCGAAATAGTTATTTTCTTCCAACGATTGGATGGTTTTCGGTCCGGTGTCTTTAGACACCATAATAATGAACGGCACCGGGCGTTTGGATTCAGAACGCGCCTGCATCGCCAGCAGATTATCGGCATACAGTTTCAGATACGTGGTTTCTTCAAGAACTTCGACGGCAATATCGATTTTAATGCCGTTATACCCGAGACGCTCGCCGAGACCGCCGGCCACCAGCACCATTCCAACTTTATCAAAATAATCCGCGCCGATTTTTTCATATTTCTTAAAATCATCCGTAAATGACGTAAGGTCCACTTTTTCCGGCTGTTCCGGGGTCAGGCCTTCAAACGGATTTGCACCGGCTTTGGATTCCGCCAAAAGTTTCCGGGCATTGGAAATATAGCCCACCAGACCGCCCGGATAGTTTCCATTGATTTTTTCCAGCGATTCCAGAAAAGCTTTTTTGGCATCGTCATTCGTTCCCGGCTCATCCCAGCCTGAAAAAAGATGCGACTGCCCGTTTTCCACCAACGTATTGATCAGCTCTTTTTGCTCGTCGGTAAAATTGTTCCAGTTGGTCGAAAGTCCGACCATTTCCATGCTCTCCGAAAAAGTAGGTTTCATTGCGTTCCTCTTGAATGATGTTGAAAAAAGCGAACCGAAATCATGCAAGGATGCCGGCCTAGATGCCATAGAAAAATGATTCGATTTCACGACGTTTCCAATCATTGGAAACGCTAATTCTCGCCCATTTACTTTAGCGAGCGACGCCGCACCACTTCATAGAGGCAGACGCCCGTGGATACCGAGACATTCAGGCATGGCACACTGCCGGCCATGGGAATCGTCAGCAGCAAATCGCACTTATCCTGCGACAAGCGCCGCATACCTTTTTCTTCCGAACCCATCATAATGGCAATCGGGCCTGAAATATCCGCTTCGTAGAGATTTTCCGTGCCCTGATGGTCCGAGGTGCCGGCGACGCGAATCCCCAGGTCTTTCAACAAATCGAGCGTACGCGCCAGGTTCGTTACGCGAAACAGCGGCGTTTCCGATGCCCCACCGCAACTGATCTTAATGGCCGTATCCGTCACCGCCACCGCCCGATCCCGCGGCATGATAACGGCGTCCACGCCCGCGCCGTTGGCCGTGCGGATGCAAGCACCCAGATTGTGGGGATCCTGAAGACTGTCCAGTATGAGGACAAAAGGTTCTTTCACGCCGGATAGCAAAGTTTCCAGCTCAGTCTCTTCTTTAATCAGCGCTCTGGCCCTTGCTCCCGACGAATGCTTATTGCTCCGTCCGTGCGATCCTTTGTGACCTCGGTCTGGTTGACGCTTAGAATTTTTTCTCATGAGTTCCTGCCATTGGGTTGATGCTGTATTCCGCGTTCAGCAAATTGACAGCGCATAACATAGTAAGAAACATCGATTCCATCAAACAGAACTGCACCCCCGAAATCGAATTTAAATTCAACAACGCCAAGTACGGGATCTAAATAATATAGCCACGAAAAGGCGCAAAAATCGCAAAGACCTATACCTCGGAGTTTTTGTGCTCTTTGCGCCTCTTAGTGGCCATCAACAGTCTCAGAGGCTTTTATTACTTTAACTTCGGCTCTATATTAGCGCTATTCCAGCTGAGGAGATTGCATGAAAATCATAACGATTGAGGATGCCGCCGCGTTTGTGAAAGCAGAAAAGGTCTGCACCATATTTCCTTCCGATAAAACCGAGCTCACGTCGCTCTATGAACATGTCGACCTGCCCGAAAAGCAGCCCGGCGAATCGGGATGGGGTCAACGCATGGAAGCCGTCTGGCCGTGGAAGAATCAGATGCCGTCTGAATATCCCAACGAAATCTACTATGGAAAAATCAAGGGCGGATTTGCCGTGCTCATGGAGATGAATTATCTGGCCGATGTACATTTCCCCGCCGCCTATAAACCCGTCGAATCCCTCAATCAGATCGCACAACTAAGCTACGAACGAATTCGGCAGGAACCCTGGACCAC
>CAKZQV010000560.1 GCA_937141895.1 uncultured Verrucomicrobiota bacterium | reverse complement strand
GCACCTTGATACAATATATTGAGGAGCAGGAAAAACTCGGGCTAGCGGTCGGCGAAAATCCAAGACCCGGAATGATTGAGTATGAAAGCCTTATTAATAGAGCTTTCGATAAAGGCCGCCGCAGTACAACCAGCACCAACCGAGCACCTGATATAACCCTCATTAATAATATCTACGTTGTTTCACTTCGAAGACATTCAAACCCATTTCGTGCGGGTAATGACGGCTATGACTCAAGATTGGGATTTGATGCCTGGACGGGAGAATATATTGCAGGTATCTCTTCAAGAAGCGGGATCAGAGTTCTTCATATAAGCAAAAATACCGGAGCAGGAAAGGTCGGCGAAAACCACCAGGCTACTAAATATAAAAAACGTGTATTTGACGGCATAGAGCAAATGGAGCTGGATGTTTTTTACGGACGCCCGTGGAATTCAAAACCAACTCCAGAAATGATCTCTCCGGAAGAAGCAATTCAGGTTGCTGCATCACAGGTAACAGACCGTAAATATGATAAATCAAAAACCCCCCTCTCTGTTCTTATGGATGATTTGTATATCGTGACCTTCTGGAAACCGAATATTGAAGAGCTTGCTGATGGCGAAGCCACCTTTGATACAAGAGTAGGCATTGATGCCAATTCCGGCAAATACATCGCTATGGAAATCGCTATGTAGTGAATACGGCATCTGTCGATAGTTTCCCCCTTCCCCGCGCCCCATCCAGCATAATGATTCCTGTATCGCGAATTGGGGCCGAAAATGCGTATGCCCCGAATTACCAACTTTTAACGAATTATGCCTTGAAGGCTGGAGGGTCAATCGGCATATTTGCGCGCCTTTATGGGTTAGAACAATTTTTGAATATGTAACGGCGCCGAAATGCGGGGCCGAAAATTGGCAAATTATTAACGAGGTAAAGCTATGGGCAGAACAGTCCCTTTAAAAAATGTCCGCAACATCGGCATTATGGCGCATATTGACGCCGGTAAAACGACCGTTTCCGAACGTATCCTGTACTACACAGGCCGTTCCCACAAAATCGGCGAGGTACACGACGGTGCCGCAACCATGGACTGGATGGAACAGGAGCAGGAACGTGGCATCACCATTACTTCGGCTGCGACCACCTGCATGTGGAAAGACCACATGATCTCCATCATCGACACCCCCGGCCACGTGGACTTTACCATGGAAGTGGAACGTGCCCTTCGTGTACTCGACGGCGCCATTGCCCTCTACTGCGCGGTCGGCGGTGTTCAGCCGCAGTCTGAAACCGTCTGGCATCAGTCCGAGCGTTACGAAGTGCCGAAAATCGCTTTCGTGAATAAAATGGACCGTATCGGCGCTGATTTCTATGCCGTAGTTGACGGCATTCAGAACATGCTCGGTGCCAATGCGGTTCCGGTGGTGATTCCGATCGGCGCTTCCGACACCTTTAAAGGTATTGTTGACCTGATTACCATGAAGGCCCTGATCTTCAACGAAGAGTCTCAGGGCGCGGAATGGGACGAAACCGACATTCCCGACGACCTGGTTGAGACCGCAAAAGAGTGGCGCAACAACCTCGTTGAAAAATGTGCGGAAATGGACGAAAAGCTACTCGAAAAATATTTCGAAGAAGGCGACCTGTCCGAAGACGAAATCTGGAAAATCCTGCGTAAGGCCACCTGTGCCCGCCAGGTTGTTCCGGTTTACTGCGGTTCTGCATTCAAAAACAAAGGCGTTCAGCAGGTACTCGACGGCGTAATCAAAATTCTGCCGGCACCGAACGAAATTCCGCCGATCATCTGCACCAAAGATCCGGAAAACCAGCGCAAGGTGGACGACAACGAAGTCTTCTCCGCCTTGGCCTTCAAAATTATGTCTGATAAGCACATGGGCAAACTGACCTATCTGCGGATCTACTCCGGCACCATGACGGCGGGCACCAACATCTGGAACTCTTCGCAGCAGAAGAAACAGCGTATCGGCCGCCTGCTCCGCATGCACTCCAACCGCCAG
>CAKZQV010000559.1 GCA_937141895.1 uncultured Verrucomicrobiota bacterium | reverse complement strand
TCAATATCCGGGGATCATCCTTCATTTTAAAGGTGACCTCATTCTGAGCGCCGGCCTCTTCAATCAGCGCATCACGTAGCTCATCAGCATTTCGAACCATGGTCCGATATTTAAAAAAACGGAATTCTCTGCCATTCAGTCCCACACGCTTCTGCACAAAAATGACCGGAAATCCGTCTTCGATCAGGATCAGCAGCGGCACCAGAAGATAAAAAGGAAACAGCAAAACGATGGCCATTATACTCACCACCACATCCACCACACGCTTCACCACCAACAGGCTGCGCAGCATCCCTTCCCAGATCACCAACCGGGATCGCTGCTTCCATTTCAGGATGCGGGCATCGGCCTTGGTGACCGGAATTTCCATCCGGTTAAAAAGTTCGCGTCGGGCCTTATAGACGGGGCGTTCCATTATGCCCGCTCCTCATCCACGACGGTGCAATAGGTCAGGTTCTGCGATTGAACCCGATAACGTTCAATCCGGTTTGAAATCGTATTGGTGATGGCCAGGCCCCGCCCGCGCTCGCCCATATAGGTTTCATTGCATTCACGGTTGAGCGCCTCATCCAGATCCCATTCCTCGCCTTCATCTCGAAGAACCACTTGGCACACATGCCCATCCACCCGGATCTGCATCCAGAATGACTCATCCTCTCCCAGCCCGCTGTGATCCACCAAATTGGCACCCAACTCCATCACCAGCAACCGAAGCATGGCTGCTGTATCCAGGCTGATACCTTGAGATATCACCGCGCTTTCCGCATCTTTGGCCGCATCAGAAACTAGATAGATATTCCGCGGGATCGTTTTTTCGAACACCACTTTTAGCGGATCCAGCATGTGGATCGAAATTGCGGTGCAGTCGTCGGCTGCAATGTCAAAGTCCTCCGCGTCCAGCTCCTGAAGCAGCTTAACGGCTTTATTGGGATACTCCGGCTTACCTACCACCCGCCGGTAAACCTCATGCATATGTTCTCCGCACTCTTGTCCCGTTGATCGGTGGCGCGCTTCCATCAGTCCATCTGTAAAGATCAGAAAATATGAATTGCCCTCATCTTTGAGCGTCACTTCATCCGTTGCAGTATAGGGCCGTTCCGGCCCGAATGGAAAACCGATCGGTGCCCCGCCTTTTTCCTTAAAAGCCTCCATACTGACGGGCTTTCCATCACGAATCAAAACCGGATTGGGATGACCGCAATTCATGCAGCGCCATTCGAGTGTTTCAGCATCATGCACGGCCATAAAGAGCGTGGCAAAATAGGAGGGGTTGTCGATGCGCCGACGAAAGACGACATTCAATGCATTGCATATTGCCGCTGGCCCTTTATCGACATAGCGATGAATCATTTCGCTGGCCGTGGCTTTCAAAAGCGATGAAATCATAGCCGGAGCCACGCCGTGCCCCGATACATCTGCCACGTAGACGACATGCCTTCCATCCGGCAAAGAAATAATATCAAATGCATCGCCGCCCACATCCATACAGGGGTTATACGCAATGCGAACTTCAAAGCGGTGAGAAAAATGCGGAACGTCGGAAAAAAGCGACCGCTGGATCGCACCGGCCAGCTCCAAGTCACGCGAAACCCGATTATTCCAGACCGTCAGTTCGTCGTTACTTTTTTTCAGCGCCAGCGCATTGCCAACGCGCAGGACCAGCTCGCGCGGATTAAACGGCTTGCGAATATAATCCATGGCCCCAAGCTCAAAGCCGGTTTCAATATCCTCTATCTTCGATTTAGCCGTAACCATTATGATCGGAATTTCAGACGTGCGCGGTTCGCTACGCAGTTTTCCGCATAGCTCAAACCCGTCCATGCCCGGCATCATGACGTCCACCAATATCAAATCCGGAACCTTGCGGACCGCAATGCTCAGGGCCGAGGGACCGTCGTCAGCATCGAAAAGCTCACACCCCCGACCTTCCAGCAATTTGCGAAGATATAACCGGTTTGGCAGTTCATCGTCCACCACCAGCACTCGCCCATTGAGCGGTTGCACCAGACGTGAAGTATGGAGGTCCTGAACTAGAATCTGAGGATTATAAGTCATACAAAATCAGCGCAGCGTTGTGATCCATTGGGCCAGCGCTGAAACCAGGGCTTCGGCTTCTGAAAGGCGTTCTTCCTTGGCGCAATTTTCCACTTCAAGGCCCAGTACAGAAATTTCAGGAAGCCCAATAGTTCCGCCCATCCCCTTGATCGAATGCGCCGCCATGCGAACCATCTCGAGATCTCCACGTTCAAACCCTTCCTTCAGCTCGCCGCTAAGGCGCCTCAGCTCGTCAATAAACACCTCAATGAGCTCATCATCAACCTCATCGGTAGCCACCACAAACTGTATTTTTTTTGCTCCGAGTTCTGGGATGAGTGTCGCAACCCATTCCGTATTTCCGGGTACTTCCGCCATATTTTCCTCCAACTAGCGATCATCGTTTAACAACGCGCAAATCATAACAACATTGAAGGGCGAGGCAAATACGCAGTCGATCATTTTCCAGAGGTTGGAAGCGAGAAAATCTTCCGAGCCATGGGTGCACTTTCCACCGTGGCTTCAATGCCGATTTCGGCAGTATGTACCCGCTCGCTAAAATGCTTTTCCAGCCATTGGATCGTATGTTCATAAATCGCGCCGTAATCCCTGCGCTCCGTTTCCATATCGGTGACCAAGTCAAAGGAAATTTTATACGGAGCCTGCACTTCTTCCGCCCGAAGATCATGGACATCGACCAGGTAGGGTTCCTGCCGAATGAATTCATGAACCACCTGATTCAGCTCTTCAAACAGCGGATGTGAGCGGTCCACCGGATCTACATGGGCCAGTGCCCGCCAATGCAGCGCTTTTTCCACCGCATCTTCCGCCCTTTCGGAAATTTCATGCGCCTCCATCAGCGAAAGGTTGGCATCCACTTCAATATGAAAAGAGACCATCTTAACGTCGCCATAATGATGCACCATAATTTCATGCGCACCCATTACCTGATCCACACCGGTTACCACTTTAAAGATGTCACGAACCTCGGAAGGATCGGGCCGCTGGCCCAGCAACGTATCGATCGCTTCGCGCGCATAGGCAATGCCGGTGTATAGAATAAACGCAGCAACCCCCAGCGCCATCCAGCCGTCCACGGCGCTCCATCCGAATGTTGAACAAATCAGCGCAAGCACCACCATCACCGTACAGATGATATCAAACGAATGATTCCATGCATCGGCTTCAAGTACCTTCGATTTTGAAAGCGTTGCTAGTTGACGTGCAAAAACCGCCATCCAGGCTTTCACCGCAATCGTCACGCCGACGGAAATCAGAAGCCACATGGGCGCGTCCACCGGCTTGGGATTGATTAAACGCATAATGCCGGATCGCCCGACCTCGGCTCCCACAATGATCAGGGCAATGGCCATCACTAGCGCCGCGACGGCTTCGATCCGCCCATGGCCGAAAGGATGATCAGCATCGCGCGGTTTTCTGGACCATTGAAAGCCGAGTGCAATCACCAGCGAGCTGGCGACATCGGTAAAGTTGTTGGTGGCATCCGCCATCATGGACACCGAGCCCGAGGCAAAACCCAGGATCAGTTTTCCAATCCCCAGAAAAATACTGATCACCACGCTGATCCAACCGGCCAGCATACCGAGGCGGGTGCGGTTTTCATGCGCGTCGAGGGGCTGATCCCTGATGACCACCCGTCTCAGGATTAAATCCATGATCGGGTACGGAACTATGCGATTCTTCTTTTCCATAATAAAAACGGGCGTTCCAATGATTGGAACACCCGGATCATAAACTTTCCAAGGGCTGGAAGTCTACTTAACCTTTTCCTCCTTGTGCCACAGCAGGACAACCGGCGTAGCCACGAAGATGGAGGAATACGTACCCACCAGAATACCAATGAACAGGGCCAGCGCGAAGTCCTGCACCGCACCGCCACCGAAGAACAGCAGCATAACCACGGTCAGCAGGGTCGTGACTGACGTCAACACCGTACGACTGAGGGTCTGATTAATGGAAAGGTTGGCGATTTCCTTATAAGATTTCCCTTTCTCCAGTTTCAGATCTTCACGAATACGGTCAAATACCACGATCGTGTCGTTCACCGAATAACCGACAATGGTCAACAGCGCCGCAATAATTGGCATGCTCAACTCGTTCCCCAGTAAACAGAAGATCCCGATGGTAATCAGAACGTCATGCGCCAGGGCGGTAATTGCACCCATCGCAAAGGCAAACTCGAAGCGGATCGAAATGTAGATGATGATACCGATCAGCGCGAAGATGATGGCATTGATTCCCTTCTTCTTCAGCTCGGATCCGATCTGAGAACCGACACTGTCGTTTTTCACATCCATGTATCCACCCGGCAACGACTTGACCGATACAAGAGCTGGCTCGGCTTCTTCGCCGGAGGCCGTAATTTTGACTTCCAAAACTTCTTCACCGTCGAGGGCAGTCTGATATGCAATGTTGGCGGTCGGAAAACCAGCTGTACCAAGAGCTGCACGAACCGCTTCAATATCCTGCTTCTGCTCGAACTCGAAAGTGATCACTGACCCCCCCTTGAAGTCCACACCGAAGTTGTCATCGCCCTTCTGGAAGAACATGACCCAGGAGCCGATAATGACCAGCAGTGAAATCACAGCCGCAATTTTACGTCCGCCCAGGAAGTTAAAGTTGGCATTCTGAATGCCCGGGATAGACAGCATTTTAATGCTCTTGAGCATGCCGTTATCCGCCAGCGTGTTGAAGAACAGGCGGGTAATCACCAACACAATGAACATGGAGACAATAATACCGGCACTCAGCGTGACCGCAAAACCGCGGATGGGACCGGAGCCCTGCCAGAACAGGATGACCGCCGTCAGAAGCGTCGTGACGTTGGCGTCCAAAATCGTACTGAACGCTTTATTGTAACCGGCGTTGATCGAGCCGGAAACGGATTTTCCGACTTTCCACTCTTCGCGCATACGCTCGAATGTCAACACGTTCGCGTCAACCGCCATACCAACCGTCAACACGATACCGGCAATACCATAAAGGGTAAGTGTGGGTAGACTGATTCCGCCACCCTGAAGCGA
>CAKZQV010000558.1 GCA_937141895.1 uncultured Verrucomicrobiota bacterium | reverse complement strand
TGTTGGAATCGGCGGGGCAAGCCTTCTGCTGCAGCGCAAGGCAGCAGCAGAAAAAAAAGAACGCCCGCCCAACCTCATCTTTGTATTTGCCGACCAGTGGAGGGCGCAGGCCACCGGCTATGCCGGCGATCCGAACCTGAAAGGCAAAACCCCGAATCTGGACCGATTGGCCAAAGAGAGCGTAAATCTGGTGAATGCCGTTTCAACCATGCCGGTATGCACGCCCTACCGCGCAAGCCTGCTGACCGGTCAGATTTCCCAAAACCACGGGCTATTCATGAATGATGCGCCGCTGGATCCGGAAATCACATCAATTGCTAAAGTCTATAAAAAAGCCGGTTACGACACCGGTTACGTCGGAAAATGGCACATCGATGGAAATGGGCGCTCCAACTATATTCCGAAAGAACGCCAGCAAGGATTTGAATACTGGAAAGTGCTCGAATGCACGCATAACTATAACAACTCCGTTTACTACGAAGGCAACTCTCCCCAGAAAAAAATGTGGCAAGGGTACGATGCCATTGCACAGACCCGCGACATCCAACGCTACGTGACCGATCATGCCCAAAGCGAAAAGCCCTTCATGGTGTTCCTCTCCTGGGGTTCGCCCCATGCGCCGTACGAAACAGCTCCTCAGGCCTATCGCGATCTGTTTAATCCGAACGATATCAAGCTGCGTCCCAACGTCCCGAAAGAGAAAGAGAAAAAAGCACGACAGGACCTGGCCGGATACTATGCCCACATTGCCGCGCTGGATGATTGTCTCGGCGACCTGCTGAAAACGGTTGATCAAACCGGACTGCGCGACAACACCATTCTGGTCTTCACCTCCGACCATGGTGATATGCTGTATTCGCATAAACAGACCAAAAAACAGCGACCATACGATGAATCGGTGCGCATTCCCTTCCTGCTGCGCTATCCCGCAGCATGCCCGGCTCGCGAAATTGATATGCCGATCGGCTCTCCAGACATTATGCCGACCCTGCTCGGTCTCAGCGGAATCAAAATCCCGGACTCTGTGGATGGCCGGGACTATTCCGAAGTACTGACCGGAAAAGCTGAACCGGACAACGATGCCGAGGTCATTGAATGCGTGGTGCCCTTCGGACAATGGAAACGAAAAGTAGGCGGACGGGAATTCCGCGGAATTCGCACCCGCCGCTACACCTACGTTCGCGGCCTTGATGGCCCCTGGTTACTTTTTGACAACCAAAAAGATCCTCACCAGATGAACAACCTCGCGAAATCACCGGAGGCGGCCGCGCTGCTGCAAAAACTCGACGCACAGCTGAGCGTAAAGCTCAGCAAGCGCGGCGATGAATTTCTGCCCGGCGATGACTACATCGAAAAATGGGGCTACGAGGTGGATGCCAGCGGGACCATTCCCTATCGACATAAATAAAAGATCGGATAAAACCGGGTCTGCTATGGGCCCGGTGTTTTTTCAACCAGCACCTCTCGTTCCGAAACGACGGTCGGCGGGCCTTCTTTAAAGGAAATATTGAGCGCACCCGGCATACCATCCTTGAAAGCGACGCGCCAGCCCATGATCTCAATGGATGATGCATCGCCAAAATAGATATAATCCAGCTCTCCGTCCACCTCACTGCAAACCGCAAACCGGCCTTTGAACGAAACCGTGCCGTCCGTATAAACCGCGTGCTTGTGGTCGGAGAAAAAAATCCGCTGCCGTTCCTGGCCTGCCGGCGTTTTACTCTCCACCTGCAGCATAGACAGCTCGTTCGAAAGCGGATGTAGCAAAGCTTCCTCAACGGAAGCCCCGGGATTTTCCCGGAACACTTCATAAACCGCAACAAACGGCTCGTCCCAGGCCTCGCCGGATTTCCGCACAACCAACGTCGGTGTTTTGGCCTGTCTATACAGTTGCGGCACATACTGGGAAGGCGGAGCCCAAACCGCAGCGTATTCCCGTTCTACGCCCGCCGGAAACCAGACCTGAGTACGGGCAGGTTTTCCGCCCAAGACCATATTAAAAATAGCCTGCACAGAATGGGCGGTTTTCCCACTGCTCGACACCGGCTCAAACCAC
>CAKZQV010000557.1 GCA_937141895.1 uncultured Verrucomicrobiota bacterium | reverse complement strand
CCCGACCAATTCGTGGGTGGCTTTCCGGAGAGAGATCAAGATTGCTCAGGTGCCGGAGCAGGGGATTGCGAATATTTCTGCAGACAGTAAGTATTGGATGTGGATCAATGGAGAGCTGGCCGTTTTTGAAGGCAGCGTCGCGCGAGGGTCTAGTCCAGCAAAACCTTGGAAGCGGATCAAAGAGATGTGGGATCTTCCGCCGGAGAGAAAGCCTTCGAATTCGTGGTATGAAGAGGTGGATATCACGAAATACCTCAAGCCCGGTGAAAATACGATTGCCGTCCTGGTATGGTATTGGGGCAAGGAAACCCATAAGGGCACGCATATCGACAGCGGGAAAGGCGGGTTTATTTTTCAGGCCGACTTTAACGGTAAAAAACTGGTTTCGGATCAAAGCTGGACCGTGAAGGCCGATCCGGCGTATGCGCTGAATGACTGCGATGCGGGGAAAAATTTAGTGCAGTTCAATGTTCGGTATGACGCGCGAAATGAGATGGGCGATTGGACTTCTTCGGACTTTTCCGATGCGGGCTGGAAGGCGGCCACCGAAAAAGGCATCCCGCCGGTGGCGCCTTGGTACAACCTCGAGAAAAACTATGTTCCGGCGCTGGTTAATCATGGGCTGAAAGATTACGAAAATTATCCGGCATCCAAATTTCCCTTTGTCAGTACTGGGGAAACTATCATTTGTGAACTGCCGTTTAATAAGCAGATTACCCCTTATCTTGAAGTCGAATGCGATGCAGGGGTTGAAATACATGTCACCACTGATAATTCGCGGAACGCGATCAATGGGTTCTACACCACTAAAAAAGGGAAGCAGTCCTTCGAGAGTTATTCCTGGATGAATGGGCATACCGTTAACTATGAAATTCCGGCTGGGGTGAAGGTGCTGGGCCTGAAGTATCGTTGGATGAGCGTGGGCGATATCACGGCCGGTTCATTTGCATGCAGCGATCCGTTTTATGAACGCCTCTGGTGGATGGGCCGCAATACGCTGTTTGTCTGCGCCCGCGATAATTTTATGGATTGCCCCGATCGGGAACGGGCACTTTGGATCGGAGATGTCGCCGACCAGGCCAGTTATCTGTTCTACTGCATGGACGAAGCCGGCCGGCAACTGCTGAAAAAGGCGATTCGGATCACCATGGCCTATAGCCACGAAGGCGTCTACGGCGCACTCGGACCGTTGCGTCTGCGTGAACTGCCCACACAGAGTCTGCAGTTTGTGGATCAGGGTATTTGGCAGTATTATCTGAACACCGGCGATGAGGAGACGCTGCGCTATGCCTACCCGTATGTTCGCGATTACCTGGATCTCTGGACGATGGGCGACAATGGTTTGTCCAAGCGTCATAAACGCTCTATGGATTCGTGGAGCTGGAGCGACTGGGGCGAAAAAGGAACGGTTGATGATAAGGTAATTCTAGATTCGCTTTATTTCATGGCGCTCAACAGAGCAAAAAAAATCGCGTTAGAGTTGGGCGAGCAACAGGATATTGCCTGGTATGACGAACGTATCCAGACCTTGGAAAAAGGGTTCTATAACACATACTGGACCGGAAAATACTACAGTAGCAAACCTGGAACATTTCAGGACGATCGGGCGAATGCGCTGGCCATCCTTTCCGGTCTGGCGGATCCAGACAAATATGATTCCATCGTCGAAAATGTCCTGATTCCGAACCAATTCTGCAGTCCGCATTTTGAGTGGATGGTGGAAGATGCGATGTGCCAGGCTGGTTATTATGACGCCGCGCTCAAGCGGATGAAGGAGCGCTACCAAAGTCAGGTGGATCGCAAGGATTTGACAACGCTCTATGAAAAGTTTCCAAATGGTGGCAGCTATAATCATGCGTGGAATGCACCGAATACGATTCTTGCCAAACATATTGCCGGCATCGCCCCGATCCAACCCGGCTGGAGTGCCTATCAGGTCCTTCCGAATATGGAACATTTCACGACGCTGAAACAGGTGGTCCCCAGTGTGAAGGGCGATATTACCGTTGACCTGCAACAGCAAGAGGGCGCTTTCGGTCTGGAGCTGAACTCGCCAGCGGATACCGTGGCGATCATCGGTATCCCAAAGTCAATCGGCAAGATTGCCCAGGTTCAAGTCAACGGTTCCACGGTTTGGAAAAAGGGTAAATTCGTTGGAGACGTTCCCGGTATTCGTTGGAATGGCGAAGATGAGAAATATCTAAAATTCAGCGTCGCGCCCGGAACGTGGACGATTACGGCGGATCAAAATAGTTTTTAGGTTATTTGTGTAAAAATATGCGCCTATATTGGGAGATTTATGCGGATATAGTATGTCTGCTGAAAAGTGAAGAACCTAATAAGCAGTGGCCTGAGATGATAGAAAAAATAATAATGAGAAATTTTTTGATACTGATTATGTGCTTGGTTTTCTCAGGCCTTGAGTCTGCTCTTGCCGCCGTTCCGCAAAGCAGTTCCACACGCCCGTTTATCTGGATCACGCAGGGTGAGCGCGCGGACCTGCTCAACAAAATTGCAAACGAAGCCTGGGCGGCCGACTATCTGGCCGAGCTCAAGAGTCGGGTCGATTCCGACGTAAACCAGCATGTGAACAACCCGGGATTGACGATAAACCAGATCCCGGCATTTGGAGCGGATCCGAATCAATCCAGTGAGTCGACCGCCGCGAACCACAAAAAGATACTCTCCCCGGCAGCGGATGCCGCGTTGCTTTATTTCATTACCCAGCAGGAAAAGTACGCGCAATATGCCGCCGACATTCTCGAGGCCTATTTTGATCATCTTGCGCCGCTCACCCCGGAGACCACGACGATTTGCGGGAGTGATTTTTACGATCCAAGGACGACCTACAACCACATCGCCATCGCCTATGATTTTATCTACAACTTTCTCAGGGATCCCTCGACGACCGTCTATGACAACCCGTCCGGCACCCGCATCCCTTTCGACAACGCCAAGGCCCAGCAGGCCCTGTCCAACATCGTCGGGGACGCTCTTCAGGAGTGGAGAGCGGACAGGTACGGGCGGACGGTTTCGAACCACCCGATTCTTACCGCGCCGGGTGCGTTGTTCCCGATTCTCTGCATCGAGGACGCTGCCGAGCGGGAGCG
>CAKZQV010000556.1 GCA_937141895.1 uncultured Verrucomicrobiota bacterium | reverse complement strand
GGCATGTACTGAACATACCTGCTCATAACCGGGCTGGTCGAATCGATCACTTTTTGGAAATCGCCGTCATTATAGCTTTGGGTAATATTTTGAAGCACCGTTTTAAAAATCAGTTCGAGCTTCTCCGCTCTGGAAAGATTTTCTTTTTTGAAAATTTCGGTCACTTCTTCAGTGCTGATAATTTGCTGCGCTTGGTAGAAGTCAAAATCTTCTTTACTCATTGAAAAAGTCAGACGGTTGATTTTATCAGCAGGTACCGTCATGGCTCTCGAACCTGCCATAAATGTCAGTTGACCTGCTTCCAGCTTCTGCAGGGTTACCCGTGCTGTTTTTCCATTAGCGGTTTCGAGCAAGGCCGGGGTTCCAGCCTGTTCAACCTCCTGTGCTGTAACAGCAACCGTGGAAAGAGCAATCAAAGTGAAAAGAAAGCGTTTCATTATGCGTTTTCCTCCGTGGAAGATTCTTCAGTCGCTTCCGATGAGGGGGCCTCTTCAGGAGTGCCGCCCGACCCAGTGGTCATTTTGGTTTCGACCGAAATGGTAATATTGGTGGTGTTCCCTGCCTCCATATAGGCCACAATTTCGGCCACTTCGGCATTACCCAGATATTCGCGGGCCACATCCGCTTGCGGCAGGGTATTCACATAGCGGTCAAACAACATTGCTCGATAGGTGTTGCGGACATCATTTTCGCGGCCCATTTTCTTGAGTATTTCCGCGCTGGCCAGATAGCCCTCTGCGGCCCAGTGGCCACCGGCATGACCCTTATATTGGAAATAGGTGCGCTGATAGAACCCGAAGGCTTTTTCCAGATTACCCGCTTTTTCTTCGACCGTCCCCAATTGATAGGTCGCCTGGGCAACAGGTATGCCGCGCCATGCCGGAACCGTCAGAATGCTCATATTGGTCTCACGGGCCAGATCAACATTGCCCTGATCGAGTTGCACCTGGGCTTTCAGCAACTGGGCCCAGGCCACATCATAGTCCGTTCCATACAGCGCTTGCGCATCGTTGATGGTGGCCAGTACGCCGTCATAATCCTTCTCTTCGTACAGATCGTAAGCCCGAAGTTTGTAAGCGGCCCGCATGAAATCAGAATCTTCAAACTTATTGACGAAAATGCGGAGAATTTCCTCGGCGCGTGAATAGTCTTTATTTTCAAAAGACGCATCACAGATAACCGCCAGTACCGGCGGCGAGGCATTGTCGAAATTCTTCAGCTCAGCCAACAGCTCAGCCCCCAGCTCCAGTTCGGTTTCCTGCAACTTGGCCAGTGTAACTTTAAGGCGCAGCAGAAGAGTTTCATTCTCCGTAGCATCGCGGGCAGCCTCCAAATTGGCAATCACCGCATCCTGCTCATCGGCCTCCAGATAAATCCGTGAAATATCAAACAGCTCTTTGATCATCTGGTCGACACCGTCCTGACGAAGATCCCCGCCATATTCCACGATTGCACCCAGATAGGTTTCGACGGCTTCCATATATTTTTTCTGCCGAATCTTGGTTTTGCCGATCCAGTACAGCGCCTTGGCAATATCCGCTTGGCCTTTCCAGCGCTCATCCGCTTCGTAACGTTGAACCACCCGGATGATCTCATCATATTTATCTTCCGCCTCGAAAATTTCCGCGGCCTGGAACGTCGCATAGGTACCCTGATTAATTCGGGTTGCTGCCTGATACGCTCGATCGTAGTCAGCAATCGCTAGCTCGAGATAATCGTTTCCGGTGTAGACATCACCCGCTCCGTACAGGTCACCACGCATGCTGCAGGCTTCGGGGTACACCGAGGACTTCGGATAGTTTTCAATTACATACGTAAACTGTTCCATGGCCTCAGCATATTTTTCCTGTCCAAAGAGACACACTCCGCTCTGGAAAGTACATTCATCCACATACTGCTCGGTCGGAAATTCTTTGATATAACGCTCGAAATTCGGTTGCGCATCCGCCCATTTCTGAAGAAAAAGCTGCGACATGGCATACCAGTAGAGGGCGTTAGGCTCCTGATCTGCCCCCGGGAATTCATCGAGCACATACTTAAAACTGAGTTCCGAGGCTTCATAATCCTGGGCCACCAAATCAGAGACCCCCTGCATGAAATACAGCTCCGAATCATACTGCACAATGGTGGCTTCATTGGTGCGAACAAATTCATTCAGATAAGGCCGGAGCGTCTTAATCGTCGGCATCATCTCATTTTTCGAGTAATAGCCAGTCAACATATAGGCCAGCAGACGCGGCGTCATGCCCTCCTTGAATTTACCCATGTGCTCATGGGCCAGACGTTCTGCATCCTCACGATCATCCAAATAATTGAGCAAGGTATCCACCGCTTCATAAATACACCGCTCTCCCACTTCCGTCGTCGGATCCTCGCGATATACCGTTTCAAAGTACTGCACCGCTTCCCAGTAACGCTCTACGGTTTTATAGAGATCGGCCATACGATACTTGATGTCCAGCTCGTACGGCGGGAGGCCTTTCAGCGCCTCAATAAGTGTTTCCAATTCGCGAACTTCCTTTGGAACCTTTTTCTCAACAATGGCTTCAGCTTCTGTAGTCGCTGCGGCTTCCTCTACGGGATCGGGCCCGCCAAAAATCAGCATCTCCGCTTCTGTCATCTGGGCGCCCTCATCCGGAGCCATATCGAACGCGATTTTCATGTCACGCAGGCGGGCCTCCTGGAAGGCCACGAGTTCATCGCGCGGCATGATCATGCGATAGAGGGGTAACGCACTGTCATATTCCTCCGCGTCATAAAGTGCGGCAGCCGCATTCATCAGCGCCAGGTTCACCCGGATATCATAACGGGCATCCGTGCGATAAAGTTGCGGAACCCATTCCATAATGCGGTCAAAATCAGGAATCTCAATCAAGGCATTGATCACCTGCATAATCGAGTAGCCTTTGAGCTGATCATCCGGTGTATTTGCAATGACATAGGAATAAGCCGGAATACATTTTTCATATTCCTCAATCTTGAAATACGATTCCGCCATGGTGGAATAGAGCGTGTTTAATTCCTCCGGCGTAAAGGGTTCTTCAGGCTCTATCGGTGCACTGGGAGCTTCCTCACCCTCAACCGAACGGCTAGCAACCAGCACGGGATTATCATTATAATACAGGGCATTGCTGACGGTTGAGGCACACTCTTCATAGGCTTCTGTATCAAAATAACAGGTCGCCAGCATTTTCATGGCCTGACGCGGCTTCTCCGCCAGCGGTTTATCAATATAATCCTGCAGCACCGCCGCCGCTTCATCATAGCTTTCCTTCAGAATCAGGAGCGATGCAAGTTTGAAACGGGTATCCTGCGCAATGGCCACCACCCGCGGAGCCGTTGAATCCGAAACTTGGCCGATATATTGATAAAAC
>CAKZQV010000555.1 GCA_937141895.1 uncultured Verrucomicrobiota bacterium | reverse complement strand
GGGCGACACAAAGTGGAACCACCGACAGTGGCGGTTCCATGGACTGGAGCAAGACCGTTGGTGATAACGTATCGTACACCTTCACGGGTGATCGCGTAGCGGTATTTGTTCGCTATGGACGCCACGGCGGCCTTTGTGATGTCAAACTCGATGGCGTTATCGTAGCCAACGATGTAGACACCTATTCAAACCCGGCCGCCAATAAAGTGGGGATCTACGACAGCGACGTGCTGGAATACAAAGAACACACGATCGAACTCATCTCACAAGGCGACGGCAATACGATGTTCGATTATCTCCATATTGAAAAATAATAATCCACACAGATGAACTGAGCCGCGCGGTAAAAACCGCGCGGCTTTTTATATTTTTACTTGATTACTCTAGTAAAATATACTAGTCGTAGAGCGTTCATTTTTCGCGATTCATATTGCCGGCCACGAGGTCCGGCATCCGGCTCGGAAGAGGAAGAACCGGAAAAATTAGGCACCAAAATCGTGCAGAATCGGTAAAGCACAGCGATCGCGTTTTTTAAAAAATAGCCGAGAGCACGCTAACAACAAGGAGAAAGAAACAATGAAGAGAGCATTATTATGTATGACTGCCGGAATTATGGCCGTCTCATCATTTGCCGCTTACACCATTAATCCGCCAGTCGGCCGTTTGGCTGTTGTTGCGGATGGTAACTCACCGGACCCGGATGATATCGGGGCCACGGCCGCTTCGCTTGGGCTGTTGCGTTCGGCAGGTCTTCAGAGTCGACTCGTTCACTATTCGCACTGCTGCGATTTAGATCCGTTTCTCTCTGCAGGTACTCAAACAATCACCGAGGCACAGGAGCTGAACCGGCATACCTTGATGCAGACTAGCTGTGACGGAACGGCTTCCCGCTGGGGCGGTTTTTCAGGGATCACCTTCTGGAATTGCAGAACGCAGCAGTCTTCTGCGGTCAGTGATCTGAAAGATGCCATCAATGCATCCACTGCAGCTGATCCGCTTTGGATTATTGAAGCAGGCGAACCGGACATTATCGGTTACGCACTGGATGCCGCCAACTCCAGTGCCCGGCAGTATGTAAAGGTGATCACGCATCATCCGGCCAATGATGACAGCGGGGATTATTTCACATGGCAGGACATTCTCGATTATGGTGTTGGAGAAGTTCGAATCGGTGATCAGAACGTAGAACTCAAAGTCTCCACCAATGAATGGACTTGGGCAAGAGATCATTCCGACAGCCGTATTAATTGGATCTGGGAACAGGGTATGATTGCAGAAGCGGACCCAGCGGTTGGGTTCCAGCATGGAAACTTTGATATTTCCGATGCGGGAATGACAATGTATTGGATTACCGGCGCGAACGTAAACTCCGGCTTGGTTTCTCCGACGGTTACAGATGTTAAAAATCTGCTGGAAGATTATGTGGATAACGGACTGGATCTTGACGTTACAATCAACGCTGCGGATTTTGATACGGAGTCCGATCCGGCCAATAACAACATCATTCGCGATAATGGCAGCAACATCGGTTACATCGTAAACGGTTCGTGGGTTTGCTATAAAGATTTTGACTTCAATGATGGCGTTGAACGTATTGATGTTTCTGCAACAACACCTAATTCGGGATCTATTGAAGTGCGCACCGGTTCGCCGACTGGAACCCTTTTGGGAACCGTCAATATTACAACCACAGGAGATTGGGGCACCTATCAAACCTTTAGTGCAAACCTGTCGTCCACCACGGGTGTTAAAGATCTCTATTTTGTATTCACCGGCGGTACCGGCGGGCTCTTCAATCTTGCATCGTTCATCATCTATCCAGCAACCAGTGCTGTTTCGATTGTTGAGGATTCCGATGCTAGCCTTGTTTATACGGGGAACTGGATCACGCAAAACAATACGCTGGATCACGGCGGATCGATGAGATACGGCCAATCAGCGAATGATAGCGTCTCCTTAACCTTTACTGGCACCGAAGTGAACGTCGGCCTGCGGAAAGGAAAATATGGCGGACGCGTGGATATCTATATCGATGGTACCCTCGTAGCCAATGATGTCGATACGTATGCTGATCCGATTGAATATCAGCGGCACGCTATCTTCCGGAACACACACGATTGAACTGGTTGCAACGGGCACAAAGAATTCGGCCTCCAACGGCACGTACGTAATGCTCGACTTCTTTGAAACGAGCTCGGGTTCTAGTTCATTTGTTGAAAACAGCGATTCCAGTCTCGTTTATACGGGGAACTGGATCACGCAAAACGATGCCCAAGATCACGGTGGATCGATGAGATACGGCCAATCAGCGAATGATAGCGTATCCCTAACCTTTACCGGCACCGAAGTGAACGTCGGCCTGCGTAAAGGTGGATACGGCGGAAAGGTGGATATCTATCTCGATGGCACCCTCGTAGCCAATGATGTCGATACGTATGCTGCTCAGAAGGAATATCAGTCCATCGTCTATTCCAGTGGCGCGCTATCTTCTGGAACACATACGGTTGAACTGGTTGTTACCGGCACAAAGAACGCGGCTTCCAACGGCTCTTACGTCATGCTCGACTTCTTTGAGGTGACAGCCGGAACCGGCGTAACCGTTGGGAAAGAATACACGTGGAACAACGGAGCAGAGGACACAACCTTCAAGCATGTGACCCAGTCTGTGAGCGGCGGCATTTTGACCATGACGCTGAGCTCTGCAAACTCAGATCCTTATGTGCGTATGAATAATTCAAACGTGAATGGCGACACCTACACGCACGTCAGGCTGAGAGTGAAAAATAGCACCACTGGCACTGCATGGAAAATGTACTTCAAACCCGACGGTGGCGGCGAAGCCGGAAACTCCATTGTCTTTAATGCAAGCACAGATGGTGAATGGCACATTTACGAGCTGGATATGAGCGCCGATCCCGATTGGGCCGGTACCATCTCAAGCATTCGCCTCGACCCGGAGGGCGGCGTATCAGGCACGGTT
>CAKZQV010000554.1 GCA_937141895.1 uncultured Verrucomicrobiota bacterium | reverse complement strand
TGGTGCGTTGGTCGAGTTGGAGTTTTTTTCCTTTAACCATTAAGGCCTGTTCGATCTGATGCGTGGGGCCAAATTTATCGGAAAGCCCGCGCGGACAGTCCGGCACTTTTTCGAGCAGGCTTTCAATGGCCCGGGCGTGACCCCAGGCCAGCATTTTGTTGACGTTCCGAATCTTGGAATACATGCGGTTGTAGGATCGCGGGCCAATGGTGATCATGGCGCATCGATCACCCAGTAGTTTTTTGATTTCGCGGGCCATATTCAATGCGGCATTATCGGAGCTGATTTTTTTTGAATCGCGGACGCCCATTTCACGTAGCTTTGCAACGAGATCTTCATTGACGTAGGCCGAGGCAATTACAAGGGGGCCGAAAAAGTCACCTTTGCCGGATTCGTCGATCCCCATGTGGGGCTGAAAAGCTTCGGGGTCGTGGACTTCATCATAGCCCAGTCGCGCCTCTTTTAGGATTTCCGTTTCCAGCGTAAAGGTGATCCATTCCTGAGCGGCCTTTCCCTGGACGAGCAGTTTTCCTGAGTTGTAAAGGTTGATGCGGCAGTCCGGTATTGATACTGCAATGCGGGTGTGGGGTACGGTTGTTGGATCGTATTTGGGTGACTTAAGAAGATGAAAGACTGCGTCCTGTTCATCTTCTGAAAGTTTAAAAGTGAAAGAGTTGGTATTCATAAGGATTTCCGTGTTTAATGTACCTTACATTTTAGCAGATGATTTTTTATGCCTAAAGACGCATTTCTGATCGAATACTAGAAAACGCAGAGGCTTTGTGAATTTAGTTTATAAAACAGTAGTGGGGATGATCATCGTAGGCGCTTGTTGTTTGCATGCGCAGGCGGAGCGAGAGCGCAGAATGCCAACCCATGCAGATGCAGCGCTTGTGCTGGCAAAATATTCAGGATTATTTGATCGCTATGTCAAATCGGATGCTACACTCACGCAGTGCGTGGCCTTTCTCAATACGCACGGTATCTATTTTGGCTTAATGGAAGTTGTTAACGGTACCGGCTTTACCTCAAATGACTGTGCCCGTGTTATGGGCCAGGTTGAGTTGGTGATGAATGGGGAGGCTGAATTTACAGTTGGTAAAGTTAAGCTCCCAAAGGGTATTGATTCTTGGGAAGATTTCTGTATATTAAATGGTGTTGAGTATGTTCAGGGCTATGAAGCCATCATTAGGATCGCGAATCCTGCTGGCGTCATAAATGATTAGTTTTGCTTGCTTGTATATAAATTATTTTGTAATTGTGATTAAATTAACAGTAAGGATAGGGGCATGATTAAGAACAGTTTTATTGTAGGTACTGCAGTTGCACTTCTTTGCGGCACAGGCGTACGCCCGGCCGAGGCTCAGGAAGTTAAGACTTCCTCTACGACGGGAATTGTTGAAGTTTCCCAGGTAGCCATCACTAATGCGGAGGCCGAGGTTGAAAAAGCTAGGGCAGCCATTGAAAAGGGCAAACAGCTACTTACTCTGATCCCAGAAGATTCACCGCTCATGCCCGATGTGGCTCAGGTGATTGAGGCTGCTTCCGAAAATTGGAAAATTGCGGTGGATTCTTTGAATGGTGCAAAAGAGAGCGCTTCCAAGATTTCGACCGCTTCTAATGCATCTATTGCCGATGATTATGCTCTCCTTGCTAAAGTTAATGCTGGGGTTGCACTTTCAGGTGCAAAGGTAGTTCAGATTGCGCTCACGTACATTGAAGCAATTGCTGCCGAACAAACCGAATCACTTGAAATTATCCGCACGGCCATGCAAGATGCATTGGCCTCCTGTTCGCAGGTTCAGTTTAATTATGAGCGGGTTAAATCTTTGATTGCTCAGAAATATTCATCGAAATAAAGGAGTGGAGAAATGACTAAGTTTTCAACACTATTATTGACTGCAACACTTGGTTCCGTTGCTTTGACTGCAAATGCTGCCGATCCGGCCGTTGCTGCAGGTGATCTGGCCGAAATTGCTTCTCTTTCGGTTCAGGCGAAATCCGCCCTAACAGATGCAGCTCTTGCTGGTGATGTTGATGCAATCGCCGAAGCTGGCAAGCGTTCGGATGCTGTGGATGCTGCCATGGCGCAGGCTCAGGAGGCATTTCTGGCTATGGAGCGTGCGATTGAGAGTGGCGAGCAGGATGTGGCCGATTCAGCTGCTGAAGAACTCAAAGCCGCATTGGAAAATGCAGTAGATGCTCTCGGTGGGGTTATACCGGAAGAAGTTCAGCAGGCGATCGAGGATTGGAAGAGTGATCGTAAGAATGCCGGTGCCAAAGGACGTCCTGACGATCCGGTTAACGTTTATGAGGTGCCGTGGGATTCCGCGCGCATGAAAGATTTTTATCAGAATAATTTTGCCAATTTTTGGGAATCAGGTGTCTTGCCGCAGGATAAAGAAACCACTCCGGAATAAATTGTTGGGGCAATAGTTAGAATACAGGTTGTTTAAGGGAGTCTACATTATGACGAAAAGAACTCTTCAAGTGCTTATTGCTCTTGCGTTGGTTACAGGAACTTCATTCGGTGCTGTTGAGCGCGTAGTAAAATTTCAGAATAATCTTCGGGTAGGTTATGATGATAATATTTACTCCTCTCCAGACAAAGTTGAGTCGGTTTATATTGCCGATATTATTAATCTTTCGGCTAAGTTGAATTTCTCAACTCGGACTGATGCATTGTTATATTGGGAACCGGAATTCCGGTACCGCTTCGATGCTGAACCGAAATTTATTACATATCAAACCCTCTATGCCCGCCTGAATCATGCGTTGTCTCAGCGCGTATTCTTGACGATATCAGATCGTTTCCGCTATCAGCAGAAAGAGGGTCAGTCTGGTCCGGCACTGGATGATTTCAATCAGAATTACATAGAAAATGATTTGATGGGTGCTTTGGATATTGCGCTGGACGAAAAGAGCTTTATTGGCGTGGGTGCCGGCTATGAATTCCGAATTTGGGACGATAGTGATTATGGCGAATGGAATAACGGCACGGGCGGCGGAAATAACTATGACAAGGTCAAGGGTGATCTCTCGTATAACCGTGATCTGAAGCCGAATAAAACTACCGTTATGGGTGGGTTGAATGGAAATACGCTGACCTATGACGGAAGTCGTGGTGGCTACGACACCATTGCTCTGCTGGTTGGCGTGGATCAGAACTTTACACCTACATTAAACGGTTTTGGACGAGTTGGTTACCAATTCTCTTCCATCGATACTGTGGGAACGAGCGACGATACCTCCGCACCTTACCTGCAGGCAGGTTTGGAAGCTCAGCCTTCAGCACGTACCAGTATTACCGGATCACTGGGATACTCCCTGTCGCGTTCGGATAACACGGTATATAATGCTCAGGATCGATTCAATGTTGGCGTGGGTGCTAGTCATGATATCACTGCAAAAATCAGCCTGTCTGGTTCTTTCAGTTATATCTTCAGTAATTACGACAGTAAGTATGCGAACAACCCAGCTGCACCGGATGCCAAGGATAACTACTTCACGTTGGGTGCGCGTGGGTCCTATCAGGTCAACCGGAACAACTTCGTTGAACTGGGGTATCTATTCCGCACACGTAGTGTTTCCGCTGACGGTGGCGGTTCTTTATCTGACTGGGACGGAAATCGTGTCGATCTGTCCTGGAGACTGCGCCTCTAATCCCCCTACTGGTTTTTGTTAGATTTGATTTGAATAACAAGATGGTGAAGGTTTACCTTCACCATCTTGATTTTTTTTGAACGGAGTTTCCCTTATGAGTAACGAGTCAGAGCAACAGTCGAGTACGCTCCACTTTCTCGACTATTGGCGGGTCATCAGATCACGTAAAGAGATTGTTTTGGCAGTAGCCATCCTTGTTGTGTTAACGGGCACAGTTTATACCCTGATGTTACCGAATATTTATGCTTCAAGTGTTCGGATTTCTGTTTCTGAGGACGCTCCTGAGATTAATCCTTTTGCGGCACAGCAATCGTACTATTCGTCCTACAACCCGTATTTTCTCCGGACACAGTTTGAAATCCTCACATCCAAACAAATTCTGTACGAAGTGCTGAATCGCTTGGATTTGCAGCAGGAGTGGGCTAAAGGCGGCGAAAAACTGCCGAGAGAGGTCGCGCATAAAATCCTGGCTAACAGTGTTGATGTTTTCCAGCAGCGCGATACGTCGCTCATCGTGATCAGCGTGAAGCGCGACAATCCGGAAGAAGCCGCTGATATCGCGAACGAACTAGCGGACGTCTATCGGGATTCGCGTCTGGACTTAGCCATTAAAAGTGCACGCGGAGCCATTGATAAAATCAGTGAGGCGCTTTCAGAGCAGGCTATTCTGGTTGAGAAAGCAGAAGACGAAGTACAGAAAATTCGTGAAGATTCAAATTTGGCGGTCATGGGTGCTGAAGGTCAAATTGACGTCGGTGATACTGAATTGTCGCAATTAACCTCCGATCGAATTTTTGCCCAAAAACAGATGATCGAGAAAAAGGGGTTACTTGATATTCTAGATGATCTTGAAGATGAAGACTTGATGAAGCGTGCGTCGCGGATCACCTTCGACCAGTTCGTCATGAATACCATTCAGCAACTGCAGGACATCGATGTAGAGTTGAGCTCTTTGGATGCGGATTTCGGGGCCAATCATCCCGAGGTACGAAGATATACGCTCCAGAAACAGCAGTTGGAGCAGTCCCTGAAAAACCATCTGGAAAATTTGCGTCTAAGTCTTGAGACCGAATACCTGATTGCAAAGAACGAATTTGAAAGTCTGGACCAAACACTTTCATCGGCTCGTGCAGAAACGATTGAATATCATGGTTCAAAATATCGTCCGTATCGTCGTGCCCTGCGGCTTTTAGAATCAGAACGTTTTATTTATGATCAGCTGAAAGCAAAACATCGTCAGGAAATCATTACACTGCAGGTTCCCCGTAACCCTGTGGATATCATTGATGTCGCTGAGCCCAATCGCCGTCCGGTCAGCCCTAATCTATTTATGAATGTGTTGCTGAGCATTTTCGTTGGAATGGGGGCGGGTGTCGGCCTCGCTTACTTCATTGAATATTTGGATACCTCGATTAAGACGGCTGATGATGTTGAGCGAATCCTGGGGCTGCCAGTTCTGGGTCTGATTCCACAGAAAGTTCGTCCGCTGATTGAAGAGGGACCGGATAGTGAGCATGCAGAGGCTTATCGCGTGTTGCGAACTAATCTGGCTTTCACAGAAGGCGGTTCTCATCGGGGGGCCTTTTCCGTTCTTTCCAGTGGTGCCGGTGAAGGTAAGTCAACCACCTGTTTTAACCTTGCCTTTGTGTGTGCACAGCAGGGTGAGAAAGTGCTGCTCATAGATGCTGACTTGCGTCGCCCGGTGCAGCATACCATTTTGGGTGTATCCAATCGGTTTGGTTTAACCAATGTACTGCTGCGCGATGTTCCGGTTGAAGAGGCCATTAAAGCGACCAGCGTACCGAACCTTCATTTTCTGCCGAGTGGTCGTCTTCCACGCACGTCGTTAGGTGTGCTCGATCCAAAACGAATCGGTGAGCTCATTTCCAGTTTGAAGACTAAATACGATGTGGTCTTAATCGATACCCCGCCGTTGGTGGGTATCAGTGACTCATCGATCATCGCCAAAGAGACCGATGGTGCGATTATCGTGGTTCAATACCGTAAATATCCCCGAGACATGCTGATGAAGGCGAAGGCCATGGTCGAGACCCTTGGGGTTAATGTAGTTGGTGCTGTATTGAATAACATCAATGTTATGCGAGACGATTACTATTACTACTATCATTCATACTACTCAGACTACTATCACAGCTCCCAGAGCGATGTGTCTGAGGATGTATAATCACAGCGTATATGCGTAATCAAAGGACTAAATACGATGCGTACATGTTTATTATCTATTGTTTTGTTGCTTTCTTTTCTGCTCACTGGCTGTGTAATTCAGCCCATAAATAATTCGGGTGCATCGGAAGCTGGAGCGCCATCAAGTATTTCGGAAAGCGGCGATGTCGGTGGCTACACCATCAAGGCGTCAGACCCCCTATATATACGTTTTGCTGGAATTACGGATCAGCCACCGCTTGAGATTGCGGTGGATGAAAACGGCGAAATTAATCTGCTTCATATCGACGCGCCCGTCTTGGCTGCAGGAATGACTACTTCTGAGCTTGAGAGCAAAATCGAACGCCTTTACATGGATGAAGGCATTTACAAAAACGTTTCCGTGAATGTCACCATGACGGCTAAGGTTTTTTATGTTCAAGGTGAGGTTAATGCCCCAGGGCAGTTCCAGTTGATGTCAGGGACAACGCTTTTGCAGGCCATTGCCGGGGCGAGAGGGCCTACAGCTTTCGCAAACCTTAAGAAGGTTACTATATCACGGCAAGGCAAGGTTTATACGTATGACATTAAAAAACTGGAACGTGATCCTTCGCGGGATGTTAAAATTGAAGCTGGTGATGTGATTAAAGTTTGGCAGACGTGGTACTAAACCCTCTGCCTGCAGAAAGCAGGTTTCATCATGGAGGAAATGCCGCTTCGTAAACGTGTCGGACTTTTCGGGGGTTCTTTCGACCCGGTTCACTCGGGCCACCTGATTATTGCTCAGGATGCCCTCGAAAAACTTGAACTTGATGAAGTCATATTTATTCCTGCCGCAGTGCCTCCGCATAAACAGCACATCCAGCAGGCCTCTGCTGAACACCGTGTGAGTATGCTGAAGATGGCGGTCGAATCAGACCTTCGGTTTTCCGTTTCAGATTCGGAAGTCAACCGGGGTGGCGTCTCCTATTCCTTTGATACCGTTTGTGACTTTATCCGTGAGCTTCCGGATACTGACCTCGTCCTTATTGTTGGAAGCGATACTCTGGTCGATCTACACAACTGGTACAATATTGACGAACTGCTGGAGCTGTGCGAGGTTGCATCTTTCATGCGGCCCGGTGAAAGCGATCTGAAGCAGATCAGGGAAAAAATCGGACTGTCTGACGAGAGCAAAGAACGTGTGCTGGCGAATGCATTTGAATCTCATATGTTCGATGTATCATCGTCGGAAATCCGAATGCGGGTTGCTGAAGGTCTGGGCATCAGATATCTGGTTCCGACAGAAGTTGAAATGTATATTTATGAACATGGCCTATACAGAGGCTGAGAAGAGCTATGGATAAAACAGATCAGGAAGTAATAAAAGAAGTGGTGACGTTTCTGGATGACCGCAAAGCGGAAGCAATTGTTGCATTGGACCTGCGGGAACATGCAAATATCGCGGACTATTTCATTATTGCCACCGGGGCCAATAAACCGCATCTAAAATCACTCTATGATGGGCTGCAGAGACTGTTCAAAGATGCCGGGTTCAAAGGATTCCATAAAGAAGGTGTGCCGGACAGCGGGTGGATGATTATGGACTATCAGGGCATCATGGTTCACATCTTCGAACAGGAACTGCGCGAATTTTATGACCTGGAAAAGCTGTGGAAAGATGCGCCGACGGTTGATTTAGGAGAAATGGGATAATGGCCTTCAAGATTTATAACACCATGAGCCGTTCCAAAGAGGAGCTGGTTCCCATGGATGGCAAACATGTCCGGATGTATACCTGCGGACCGACCGTCTATAACTATGCCCATATCGGAAATTTCCGCGCGTACATGTTCGAGGATCTATTACGTCGCTACATAAAGTTCAGTGGGTTTGAGGTCACTCAAGTTCAAAACCTGACGGATGTAGATGATAAAACCATCCGCACATCCATTGAGCAGGGGAAGGCGCTGAAAGAATTTACCAAAACCTACATCGATGCTTTTTTCGATGACCTAGCCAAACTGAATATCGAGCCGGCTGAGCACTATCCTGCCGCCACAGATTATGTTCCGGAGATGATCAGCATCATCGAGACGTTGTTTGAGAAAGGGTATGCGTATCAGTCTGATGACGGATCGGTCTACTACAGCATCGATAAGTTCAAGGAATACGGAAAATTGGCGCACCTCGATATGGAAGGCATGCAGGCCGGTGCACGTGTTGACCAAGATGAGTACGACAAAGATAACGCGGCCGATTTTGCTTTGTGGAAGGCGTACGTGCCGGAAGATGGCGATGTTGCCTGGGATTCTCCGTGGGGCAAAGGACGTCCGGGTTGGCATATTGAATGTTCCGCGATGAGCATGAAGTTGCTGGGCGAGAGTTTCGATATTCATACCGGCGGAGTGGACAATATTTTCCCGCATCATGAGGATGAGATCGCACAGTCCGAAGCGGCGACGGGTAAGATGTATTCCAAATACTGGATGCACTGC
>CAKZQV010000553.1 GCA_937141895.1 uncultured Verrucomicrobiota bacterium | reverse complement strand
GGAAAACCATCAGCACCACGGTGAGGCCGAGAAGCAACAGGGCCAAGTTTGGATCATAGCCGAGAAAGGCGCCGATCGCCGTGGCAATGCCACGACCGCCCTTAAACTGGAGGAATGGGGGCCAGATGTGCCCGCTGATCACCGCGACCAAAACCAAGGAAATTGCTGGTGCAGCCAGCTCGAATTTGCGCGCCAGCGCCACGGCAAGCAGGCCTTTAAATGCATCGCCTAGCAGCGTGATGACAAAGCCGGTTTTTCCCAGCACCCGTCCGACATTGCGCGCACCAACACCACCACTTCCAAAGTCGCGAATATCGATATTACTCTTCAAGCGAACGAGGTAATATCCCACACTCATCCCACCCAGAAGATAGGCGATCAGTATACAGATGATGTCCCGACCCGACACGTAACACTCCCCAGTATTGACATTGTGTTACCACGGTAACAGGAAACAAATTTTATTCAATGGAAATTGCAACTTCTTGAAAGAAAATTAGACCGACCCTTAAAGCTTAGATCAGGTTATAGCGGCCTGGAGCAATGATGCCATTCGGATCGAGTGCTTTTTTCAGGTCGCGCACGGTCTGCCAGAACGGATCCTCTTCCTTCACCACCTGATCCATGGAATTTATGCCGACTCGGTATGGAGGAAAACCCTGCTCCATATAACGGCGTTCCATTTCCCGAATGCACTGCAGGGCATTTTCGCGCTGTTTTTCATCCCGGCGATCAAAGGAGAGACTCACCACCCCTTCCATGGCTTTGGTATCCATAAGGTTTACGGTGATCGCAGCTTCAAATCCATAGTGTGCAAACGTCTCGCGCGTATCTTTGACGACCTCGAGCACCGTTTGTCCAACGGCAGGAATAATCGGGAGGCAGAACATAATACCACTATCCGAATCATCGGGATCCGGATGTTCCAATCGTTGGAAATCCCCGGCAGCCCAATAGACAGAGCACAAGGATTTGTCGGTCGCTTCGCCGCGGGTAAATCCATAGACCGGCTCAATCGCCTTAAGCATCATCAGCTGGACTTTCATGGCCGGCAAAAAGGATAAATTACCGAGCAGTACCTTTGCTTTAGCCATAAGTCCGTCGTTCAGGAACAGGGGTTTTGCAAAACCGGATACCGCTCTTCGGATCTCCTTGCGGGCGATTTTCAGCTGGGCCGCACTGCCCAGCACCCCAATCGCGGCGCTCCATGGGCCGAACCCGCCTTTTTCCAACATCTGGATGGCTTTGGCGCGGGTGGCCTCTCCTTCAGGTTCACCGTGCTCAATCAACTGCTCATAGAGTAGCGGGGCAAGGGTTATATAGGAACGTTCACGATTTCCGATATGCGCAATGGTGGTGAAAATATTCTGCGCACGCAGCCGGACCAGCGAATCGATAAGCGTCGGAAGGTCCTGCTCATCGGAAACTTTGATGATGGCGGCCATATGCCCTTCAGGCTTTGGCATGAGATCGATGCAGGCTGATGTAACGATACCGAAATTGCCCTGCGGAAAAAGACCGTCCAGCTCAGGCCCAATGCCGTGTCCATAAAGATTCTGGGTTTGCGCTCCGGAAAAATGACCGAATCCGGTCTGGATCGTTTTTCCATTACCGAGCACGATTTTCATGTTGGAAATGCCGTCGGCGCGGGAATCAAAATAGCCGACGCCGCGGTCGAGGGCATTGCCGATGAGGCTGGTATCGGATGTGGAGCCCGTCACATTGAGCATCAGTTTCAGGTTGTGCTCTTCTATATGGTCCAGCAGCTGACGCTGTGTAACGCCGGGCTCTACGACGCAGTAATGAAACCGCTCGTTGACTTCATGAATCCGATTCATCCCGGAAAGATCAACAATGGCGGCACCGTCTTTTACGGGCAACTTGGATCCCATGCCCCACTGTTTTCCGCGGCTGATGGGATAGAGCGGCGCGAGGTTGGCATTAGCGATTTCAACCAGCGTTTCAACCTGCTCATGGGTGGTCGGCTTCAGGACAGCATAAACATCGCGCGAGGATCCGCACACGCAACGGGTGTAGTTTTCCAATGCCTGGACATCGTCCATAACAGCATCCGCACCGAGCTCTTTTTTCCAGGCTTCGATGGCGGCTGAAATAGACATATGAGGGGAATTAGGCCTGAACAAGCGATTCGGGGCTGGAGAAATAACCGAGGGCCGTGTGAGCCTGCGGAATCCGCACCGTCACAATGGAGCACTCCCCGACATGACTCTCACATGCCATCGTACA
>CAKZQV010000552.1 GCA_937141895.1 uncultured Verrucomicrobiota bacterium | reverse complement strand
GTAGAACTTCGAGACTTCTGGAAAAATCTCTTCCTCGGTCAGGTTCGGAACTTCGATGCCCTGATGCGGCGATCGCATCACCGTATGAGTCCGATACATGCCGCGCGTCTGGAAGGAATGAGGAATCTCGGTGGCGATGAATTTTCGGTTCGGATAAGTTTCTTTATCTTTTTCATAAAAGACCGATCCGCCCCCGCCGTTGTAGCCGGTGACATCGAGCATCGACGCGAAGCCGGTGTCATTGGCCAAGTGAATGAAACAGCATCCGCAGGTGATTTCCCGGGTCGTATCCAACGCACGCACGGTTTCCATGATCGGCTTCAGGCGTTCCGGTCCTTCCGGGTAGCATTGATCCGGAATCTCATTCCCGACACTCCACAAAATAATGCTCGGGTGATTGCGGTCGCGCCGAATGATATCTTCCAAATCTTTTTTCCACCATTCTTCAAAATAGTGGTGATAGCCGTATTTGACTTTGCCTTCGTCTTTCAATTTTTTGATCCAAGGCCAGGAAGCAATCCATTCATCAAACACCTCGTCCATGACGAGGAAACCCATTTGGTCGCACAGGTCATAAAATTCAGGAGCGGCCGGATTGTGCGCGGTGCGAATGGCGTTGCAGCCCATCTCTTTTAAAATTTTCAGTCGGCGGATGTGTACGTCGTCCGGAACAGCGGCACCCACGGGACCGGCGTCGTGGTGGTTGTTCACACCTTTGATTTTAATGTTTTTTCCATTCAGCCAGAAACCCGTCTCAACTTCGAAACGGATGTCGCGAATGCCGAACGGGGTTTTAACGGTATCGATCAGTTTTTCGTCGCCGATTACTTTAGTCACCAGGGTGTATAGGTTTGGGGTTTCGATATCCCAACGTTCCGGTTTTTGAACCACGATCTTTTGCTTCACCATAGCGCTGTCATTTTTTCCGACTGTTTTTTCCGAGGTGAGCGCTGCAATTTTTTCACCGGCCGGATTATGGATTTCCGAAATAATCTGTATGGGCGCATTTTTTTCAGCGGTGTTGTCTAGAGTGGTCTCAATCACTATTTCTGCGGATGCATCCGTGATATTTTCTGCAATGACATAAGTTCCGTGCTGTGCGACCGAAACGGAATGCTTAATGCTCAGCCAAACGTTGCGGTAAATGCCGCATCCTGTATACCAGCGGCTGGCTGGCTGTTTTTCATTGTCGGCACGTACGGTCAGAACATTTTTACCGTTCTTCAGATGGGGGGTTAAATCGTAGGTGAAGCCGACATAGCCGTTGGGGCGCTTGCCGAGCAGGTGGCCGTTGATCCAGACTTCGCTGTTGGCCATGACGCCGTCAAACGTGATTTGCACCAACTTGCCTTTCCACGCCGGATCGAATGGAAACGTTTTACGATAGAAGCCGATTCCGCATGGATAAAAACCACCCTGACTCCCTGACGGGTTATCCTTTTTAATCGGCCCCGCGACACTCCAGTCGTGAGGAATCTTTACGGATTCCCATGTCGAATCGTCAAAAGATGGCTTTGACGCTTTGGGATAATCTCCGAGTTTAAAAACCCAGCCCGCATTAAAGTTTGTTTTTCGTGCGGCCACAATTTCGTCCTGCTCTCCGGCATGAGCGGCACTTGTCCAAGTGATGACGAACGAGAGAGCGATGAGAAACGAATACAAGATTTTCATGATACATCCTTACTTATAATTGAAATGGTAAAACCTGATCCGGGATATAACCGGGTCAATATAAATTGATCTCCAGCCGGTAGAATCGAGCGCTGTTCGTATCGGCGGGCAGAGGGTAGACATATTCGTTGCCGTTTCCGAGCAATTCCTGATAGCCGGGGATGGGTTCAAATGGATCTGCGGTGAGGGTAGGGGCCTGAACCGGCGAATAGTACCGCTCGCGCCCGTTATACATTTTTCCGGCTTCCAGGGTCTGGAAATGCAGGCCGGTTGAATTGATTGAAAGCTGAATTGTACTTTCCGACAAAAGCGGATCGGTTCCGGCCACATATTCCTCGCCGGTGGTTAAACCGTCGAGGTCCGGGTCATCCGCGGCGTGTTGGGTGAAGTTATTCGTCCAGGTCGGATTAATTTCGGTCAGCCACCAGTCGGGTGTACCATAGGCGCCGTACGTTTCCGCCGCTGTTCCAGGGGTTGGAACAAACGCCGTGTACCAGTTAGCCGGATCATTTCCCGCCCAGCGTGTGTGCTTGCGCTGAAGCGACTTTCCGGTGCCGTCCGCTCCGGCAGGCCAGGGGGCCTGATGAAAATAGATGACTTCATCCATGATGACCCAGGAGACCGGCTCGCCGGGCAGGTCGCCCGCCTGCGGACGTTCCAGCGCGATACGTTCGCCGCGGTTGTCGAGCGAGGAACTGAAGGGGCCCATGAGTTCCACCTCGCCTTCACTCAATCCGTAGGTTGAGAGAAAAGCGCCGCGTGCAGTGGGGTCCGCCGGATCAAAGCTGACCAGCAGCAGGTTAGATTCGGCGTTCAGCGTGGTGTTGGATGGAAAATTAAAATCAATCCCGCCGTCGATCCGCCATGGGCCGGATTCATTCCAGAGCTCAACCGGCGAGCTGGATGGATTTCGGATTTCAACATATTCATCCGCCGTATTATTGAGTGCACCGCTGATGGGATGGAACATGATTTCGGTGATGACGGGTCGCAACGCCGGTTTTTCATTTTCGGCATCCGGAGTCAGCGTTTGCGTATACCAGAAGGCTTCGCCGTCTTCATAACGGCCGATCGATACGCCGTTTTCCTGGCCCTTAAAACGAAGCGCATCGGCCACATAGCGGTTTCCAGTGATTGGAAGATAGGACAAATAAACCTGTTCGCCGGCTTTATCGAGCCCGAACCCTTCGGTGATTGGCGCATGGAAACCGGAAACTTCATCGAACACAATATGTCCCCCTGCTGGAATCACGGTTCCGACGGGAATCGGCCATTGGGTAAGCAGGGCGGCGTCATCGCTCAAATACCAGTCGCCGTTCAGGGTGATGTCATTCGTGGAACTGTTGTAAAGTTCGATCCAGTCGTTGGAATCATATTCCGGGTTCGACGGATTGCTGTAATCGGTGTGCGCCGCAATTTCGCTAAGGACCAGGGCCGATTCCGCCGGCGCATCGGCCTGCCCCGGAGAGCCGCCGATGTTGGAACTCGCCCGCCAGTTGCCGCCATAATAGAGCGCGTCGTTGCCAAAAGTTCCAACCCTTGGAACGAGCGAATGCCCGGGACCGCTGGCCGCCGCCGGCCAGCCCCGGACGGACTGATATTCAAATTTGACGAGCTCTTCGTTGAGCGGCCCCAAAATTTCCAGCGTTTCGCCGTCGCTGAGTTTGCCGGAATATTCTCCGGCAATGTTCATTCCATTTGTATTGTAGCGTGACGAAAATGCGGCGAGATCTTTGGTAATCACGCCATGCGTTTGCGGCGCAAAATTGGTAAATCCCGCCAAAGAAAAATCAAATTCAATGCCATCCGAAAAATAGACGCCCGTGAGATTCAGCGCTTCCGTGCCGGAGTTAAACAGCTCGATAAATTCATAGTCGCTGCCGTCCTCTGGGGAGTGCATGATTTCGGTCACGCGCAGATGATCTTTCAAGGGGTCGCCCGTGGCGGTGCTGGTAATCACCACGGTTTCGGCGGCTACCCATTCGCCCTGAAAATTGTAGACATCCAATCTTAGTATATTCAGGCCCGGTTCCAACGGGACTTCCGCACTCCACTGATAGGTCCGCGATGATCCGCTGCCTGATGAAGTCCACGTCAGAGCAAGCGGCTCGTCGACGCCCTCGAGATAGATTCCATTCACATCCAGCCATCCATCGCCGGATATCGTGGCCGACAATTCACCAACCGTCGCAGGGGCGTCCGTGACTGAAAACGGATATTGCGGGGCTACACGTGCCTCGATTTCTCCTATCAGGTAATTGTGCCTTCGCCCAATGAACGTCAGATAACTCGCGAAGTTTTCATTCGGCAACAACGCGCCGAACTGATCCGTCCAGAACTGCATATAACCCACATTATACACGTTCTGAAGAATATCCCACATGTGCGCATAATAGAGTCGCTCGCGTTCCGGCGTACTGATCATTTTCTTAAGATCACCACTCGGGTCGATCGCACGAGTGGCACTATAGTTGAAGTCCATATCATGTGGCAGATAGACTGCGCGGCCGTCCGAAGGTTTGAAATAGAACATGGCGTTATGCGTGCCGCCAACCGAATAGTTGTCGGCGTGCCCGTTGGCCACCGCGTAAGCCATATTCCGGAGCCAATTATCCACATCCACCACGTCGCCGATCTGCTCGTTGAACGCGTCGCCGGTGAGCCCCATTTTTTTCGCGAACGCGATCACCGGGGAAAAATCATCCGCCGCCCGTTTGTTCTTAATCATCAAGACATGGCGATACGCCTCTTTGTCATCGCCCAGATCCTTAATATTGGAAAGTCTTGCTACAATATCCGGGGCGGGAAGTTTATACCCTTCGCCGTTCGCGGTTCTGGGATAATAAACGTATTCAAGCTCAAACAAACCTCCATCGCCGTCTGCACCAAACTGTTCGTCCAGATAGACATCGCCATAGCGGGCGAGCTGGAGTTCAGCAGGACTGCTATGCTCGGGCTTCGGCGCAATGACTTTGATCAGATCATTATATTTACTCAGCACGCTACCGCCTCGGTTCATGGCCATATTGATCAGCATTTCGCGCTGCCCGACCACCTGTCCCGCCGACCGATCAATCGCAATCGATTGATGAACCCCATTGAAAGGTTGCTCGGCGTGAAAATTAAGACGGAAGCCAATTCGAGTATCTTTCACGCGCCCGCGCTCGCTACTCTTCAGGCGCACACCGACATCATAATAAATATCGCGTTCATCAAAGATGACCGTACAGCCAAGCTGTTCATTGCTCATCAGTTGGATGTCTGTATCCATGAAATCTGCGTCGGCGTCCGTCATGATGATTTGGAAATTGTGCAATGTCAGACTGCCGAGTCCATCATCCACTTTATAAAGGGCGCGGGCATCCGCTCCGCGTGCCGGAAAGGTCGAAGCCGCGCCCTGTGCATCCTCAGCCTCCACATAAAACTGGACGACTGATCCTGCTGTCTGCGGCGGAAGCGCAGTCGCATATATTCCATTGCTGAGGGCCATGGTCGATGAAATCCATGCACCACCATTCACCGAATACCACGTTTGAATATTGGCAACACCCTGCGGGTCTGCGGCCTCAGCGGAAATGATGACTTCGTCTCCAACCTCTGGAACCGCAGGTTCATGCTGAAAAGCACTAAAGACCGGGCCGGAGTTGGTGACAAAGGTCGAATTCTGCGCGTCGGGCGTACCATTGTTCATGGGAACATCCAGCACGGTGGTCTTGGCCGCGCGGTTAAAGTAAAGACGGGTATTCACCAGCCGGCATCCTGTGATCCATTTGGCCTTAAAAGAAATCCGGTAGGTTAGTCCGTTTGTCACTGATCGCCCATTGACCAACGTAATCTCAGCATGGTTATGCATGTGCTCCGTGACCCCGCTGGCCACCAGCTTCAGTGCCTGATTGCCTGGATCATCCGGATCCGTAATCACTTCGCTATGCCGATGGTTTCCTATAATGCGCCAGTCGCCAACACCCCCTTCAAAATCGCCGGTGGAAATCAGTTCGGCGGGTGATCCATAAGGATCTTCGATTACACTGATATCATCGAGCAACACCTCGCCACCATCCAACAGACCAAGTACAAAATCCCTCCACTGTCCATCGTTTCCGACCGCGCTTGCCGAGGCTACAGCTTCGTAGGTGTAGGTTTGCCAGTTTGATTTTGGTGCTTCATCACTTGCCGCCCACGCTTCGGGCACTGAATTATCAGCAAACGGGTCGCGCAGCTCTAAGCTGGAACCGCCGCCATCGGCATATTCCGGCCAGCGACCGCCATCAAAGTAGCGCACTTCATCGGCAGGATTACCGACCGAATCCACCAGCCGGAGCCTTTCGCCGCTATTCGACAACGAACCCGAAAAATTAGAAACCACCAAATACGCCCCTGGAGCCAGCGAAGATCCGATCGGAAAATCGTAGGTGATACCATCATCAAACTTCCAGCCTTCCAATGAGATGGTGGTGCTGCCTCGGTTGTACAGCTCGACCCATTCCTCATTCGACTCTGCATAGGTCAAGCCGTCGTTGGTGGCCTGGTGGTGATACATAATTTCGTTGATTACGATATCTGTCGTCAGATCAAATTGATTTTCTGCTCCCGGTGTACCCGTTGAAGGTCGGAGCCAATTCTCATCCAACCGTCCGCGCAATCCGCGTTTTGCAATCCGCGCATCGACCACCGAATTTGTGTTCGGGCGGTACAGGAAAATAGGTTCCTCATCCAGGACTGCAAAATTAAGCTCTGAATCGGTCAGCAATCGGAAACCTCCCGGCGGAAGGGCGGGGCCGGAGAGTTCGTATTCCCGCGCAGGATCGCCCGCAATGGAAAGTCGATATCCAGCCGGGTCGAGCACTTCTCCGCTCAGGTTTTTGAGTTCGATCCACCAGTTCTCATTGGTGACACCTTCGATTTCGTTGATAACCAGTTCGGGATCAATCAATAGATTTTCAACAGGTGCCGCTGGAGGAAGCTCGGTGAGCTCATCCACTTTTAGCTCGGCTGCGAAGCTGATATCGCTGCTATTTGCTTTCTGCTGATGAATCTCTACAGCCAGGAGATTCTCTCCTTCAACAAGCAGGGATTTCGGGAAAACGACGGCCTCGTAGACTCCCTCCTCAACTCCGCCAATAGAGTCATTGGCATAATCTAGATAGGTAATCGTACCCTGATCCATGCGAACCCGAGCAAACTCAGTGCCGTTCAGGTAAAACACAGCACCATCATCCATCATGGCTGAAAAAAAGGTGCTCGAAATTGTATCGATGCCGGATGCCTGAAAAGCATGTCGAAAATAGGTCGTGGGATATACATTATTAACATCACCACCAAAACTTACCTCGGTCGATTCCCCTCCATCGCCATAGCCTAATTCAGCCGGGCCGCTCGACCACGAGTTGTCATTATAACTGGACAGCATCCAGCTGGTGCCGGGGTCTGTGCCTAAATCGCGATATTTCCATGTCGCATGTGTTTCAATCAACGTGGTGCGATTGACCTCATACAAGGTTTCGTCCTTCGGAAAATTGCGTTTGCCCGGCGTTCCGCCCCTGTTTCCGGCATGCCAGTTTTCTGCATGATCGCTGAAACTGACCGGCTTGATTTTAGCCAAGGAGACGCCGGAGCCATCGGGAGCAATCGGCCATGCGCCGCCATCTCCGTAGGTGAGTTCATCCATGTCGCGCCCGCTGTTGTTTTCGAGGCGAATCGATTCGCCGCCATTGGACAGCTTTCCATCGAACGGCCCGTATACATTTGTAATTCCGCTCGCGGCTTCCAGCGCTGCCGGCGATTTGGCGACGACCAAATATCCGTCCGCTGGAATAATCGTGCCGTCAGGAAATGTGAACTCAATGCCGCCATCCAGCTCCCAGCCCGAAATATCCATATCGTAGGAAAGTGCATTAAACAGTTCGACCCATTCGAGATCGTCGTTATTTCCGACCGGATGATACATCAGCTCGTTGAACATAATAATGCTGTCGGCTCGAACACCACATACGGTGAAGCCGATCAGGCTCAACATCAAAAGGAAGAGTCGACATGGCCGATTGATACTAGTTGGAAAAATAGATCGTTCTTTTGTCATCCATTCGCTTTCATAAAAGTATAATTATTTCACGCTAAAGCTATAGGTGCCTGAGCCGACTTCGCACGGCAACCAGACCTGTCGGCCTTCTTTGATCGGTGTGAGTTTCTTTTGGAGATTCCGGTGTTCGCTTTCAGACAGTGCTGCCCCGGCGTGGTAGGGGATGTAGAGGGTTGCGGTTGTGTTGACAGGAACCTCGACGGTCCAGGCGAACGAATTTCCATCATTTTCCCATTCGCTGCGGATTTTCCCGTAGGGCGATTCTACGCTGGTTTTAACCCAACCGATCTGATCGGTGAGTTGCGGTTTGAGTTCGAAATGTTTGTAGCCGACGGTTTTTTCATCCGGCTGGATTCCGCCCAACGATTCATGCATGAAGGCGGAAAAGCCGCCGTTCATCGGATGGTTGAATGAGTTTTTGAATTTTACCTTGGTCCAGTCGAAACGGCGTTCCGGCCAGGTGGACAGGCCCAGATTCATGATAAAACCGGGACCGGGGAAGGTGGTGTCGGTTAGCATTCGATACACCAGCTCGTCCTGGCCGTTCTCGGCCAGTACGGTATAAAGATGGCGCAGACCGTGAATGCCGCAGGCGTGGTGTCCATCGTGCCGCTCGTTAATGTCGTAGACCAATCCTTCGACGCGGTCTTCAATTTCATCGTCGGGCACCATGCCGAGTTTAAGGGCCATCACGGTGGCCGTCTGGCTGCCGTAGTGTTTTAAGTTTTTACTCCCTTCGATCGGTTTGAGGTTCACCTTGTCGAACGCCTTTCGGATGCGGTCGGCCTCTTCCTGACACCATTCTCTGTATTCGGCATCGTCCATAAGGAGCGCCATTTCGCTGATCAGCTGCAGTGCCTGATAGTAGAACGCTGTGCCGGAAACGTAGGGGTGGCATTCCATAAATTCAGGAGCGGCCTTACGGTCCCAATTGGGCGGACACCAGTCGCCGAGGCCGTTATCAATGACGCCATCTTTGTTCTTATAGGATTTGTAGTAGGTGATGAAATCCTTGAAGTGTTCATAGTGTGGTTTGAAGGATTCGGCATCGCCCGTATGCACATACATGCGCCATGGAATGATAATATACGCTACGGCCCAGTCGATCTGAGCCAGGTTGTTGCACCGCTTGCCCGGAGCGACCTGCGGCGGGACTCCGGCGCTGTCCGGCAAAAGCCGTCTGGCCTTTTGGTCTTTTGTGAGGCTGTCCTGGATATCACGCAGATATTTGGAATACATGCGTGCCATGTCATAGTTATAGAGACTGAGATCGGCCGTGGCATGGGCATCGCCGAGCCAGCCGCATTTTTCGCGTGCGGGGCAATCTTCCGGCAGCGAGTGCCAGTTGCCTTCCAGGCTGAGCAGACTGGCGGCATACTGTTTGTTGAGCATTTCATTGGATGATTCAAAAGATCCAGTTTTTTCCAGTGCGCTGCGAACAAAAACCGCTTCTATGGTCTCGGCGGTCGGCGCTTCAGCCAGCCCCGTTATTTCCAGATATTGGAAGCCGGAGTAGACGAAACGCGGCGAGTAGGATTCCGGGCCGTTTCCTTTGCAGATATAAAAATGATCCTCCGGAGCGCCCGGTGCGCCGCCACGGGTTTTCTGATTGCCCCGGCCGGTATCACGATCGAGCACTTCCGTGGGATAGAAATGGATAACATCGCCGGGCTTCTGATTCAGCTTGATGTCATACCAACCCGAAAAGTTTTTGCCGAAATCGACCTGATAGGTGTCGTCGGCCACTTTTTTAATGGAGACCGGTTTGAACCGCTGCATTTCTTTGATCGGCGGCAGCAGTTGCGGGCGCAGTTTGTTGTCGGGGCAGGGGGCGGGCAGCTTAACGGCCTGCTGCCAGGATGAATCGTCGAGGCCGGGCTTGGCCCAGCCGGGAATTTCCTTGCGGGCATCGTAGCTCTCGCCCCAGTAGGCATTATCGAAAAGGATTGGGCTGACGGTCGCCTTCCAGCGGGTATCGGTTGCGAAAACCTCGCTGCTGCCGTCGGTATATTCAACAAACAGTTTGGCGCGTAGTTTTGGTTTTCCATATTCAAACTTAGGGTTGAAGGCAAGGTTCTGGCCGTAGAACCCGTTGCCGAGCCAAACGCCGAGGGCATTGATTCCCGGTTTTAAGGCGTCGGTAATATCGTGCACCACATAAAGCGTGTGCTTCTCATAGTTCGTCTGTCCGGGATCGAGGACGTGGTCGCTGATTTTATTTCCATTAATATAAAATTCGGAATAACCAATGCCGCTGACGTAGGCGCGTGCTTTCTTGACCTCTTTGCCAATTTTGATCTCTTTGCGCAGGAGTGGAGAGGGGTTGGACCGAAGCATAGTATCTTTGCCATTTGGTTTGCGACGGGCGAACTCCGAATCGCGCGTATCTTCTTTCAGGCCGATCCATTCTGATCCTTTCCAATCCTTGGAATCCAGCAGTGCCATTTCCCAGAACGCGGCTTCCGACCAATCGCTGACATTTCCCTGGTTGTCGGTGACCTGAACCTTCCAATGGCAGGACTGACGGCTTTGCAGTTTTTTTCCAAGGTATGGAACCCATATGGATTGTTCAGAAGTAACCACGCCGCTGTCCCATAAATCACCTTTATTCGCGGCAAGAAGCTCCGGATTGCTCGCCGCCAGAATGCGGTATGCCTGCTGGGTGATTTTTTTTGCGGCCGGATCGGTTGAGCGAATTTTCCAGCTTAGCCGGGGCTGTGTGATGTCGAGCTGAATCGGGTTGCGAAGATGCTCTACTTTGAGATCATACAGGCTGATTGCGTGCGGGGCCGCGGCCGGAGTCTGAAGCACGCCTGCAAATAGCAGTGCTATTGCGAGCAAAGGAGTTGCTACACATACAGAATTAAATTTGCGGGTAGTAATTTTATTTTTTTTCACCATCAAGCGCTCAATTTAGGGTCTATTTATACGTTATGTCATCCCACGTGCTTTTAACTGTGGGCGCGAATTAAATACGCTAAATAATGCCCTTTTAGGCGCAAAAAACAAATGTTAACCGTTAAATCCTGAAAAAGGAATTTTTATGGCACATACTTTGTAAGAAAGGTGAGGCGCGATCAATGACTCGCGTTTTTAGTGATTTGATTTTTGTTCATCAGCGAGCGCCTGCTTTATTTTTTCGGCGGCATCGGCCGGAATTTTTTTGATGGGTGCTTCATGCTTGCGGCCATATTCGCGAACAGCTTCGCGCAGAACGTGGGTTTGTTTATAATAAATACGGCACATGGAGCACATCATCAGATGGAATTTCACCGCCATACGGGTTCGCAGGGGAAGATCTTTTTCCAAGGATTCCGAAATCAATTTTGAAATATCTTTGCAATTGAGCATATTATTTTGCTTCCAGCCAGTTTTCCGTCAGGCAACCTCGGAGGCGCATACGAGCACGATAGAGCATGACCCATAGGTTTGAGGCGGTAATTTCAAGTTCGTCGCAGATTTCATCTGAATTGAGCTCTTCTAATTCCCGTAGCACAAAAAGGCGGCGCAGATTATCGGGCAGATGCCCTAAGCAACCCGAAAGCACATCCATGAACTCTTTCTGTTCCAGCACTTGGCCGGGGTGGATTTTCCAGTCGGCGGGAGCTACACGCCAATGTCCCTTGCGGTCAAAAAACTGATCGGCAGGTTCGTGGACTTCTTTGGTTTCTTCCGTAACGGCTTCTCGGCTCTCTTTGCGAATCACATCAACAATTTTGTTTTTCAAGATGCTGATCAGCCACGTTTGTATCGATGAATTTCCGGTGAATTTATCTTTAGAGCGAAAGGCGGCTAAAAAGGTTTCCTGCACGACATCTTCCGCGGATGCTCTGTTATTGAGTCGGCTCCAGGCAAAGCTGTATAAAACATCGGCATACTGATCGACCCAGCGTTCTGGATTCTCGTTATTTACGGTTTCTTTCATCTTCCCCCAAAGTTTTGTGAATCACTAAAAGCTAGAGAATCCTGAGGCCGAAATATAGTAAAAGATTCGTTAGTCGAATGTTTTTGCAGCTCTATTGAATAAAAAGCGGGCCGGAACATCCGTTCCGGCCCGCTTTGAATTATTATTTCATGGCAGCACATTTCGCACAAGCGCAGCCGGCCGGGCAGGAGGCTTCA
>CAKZQV010000551.1 GCA_937141895.1 uncultured Verrucomicrobiota bacterium | reverse complement strand
TGGTCCAGGACAGGCCGTAGACATACCTAAATAGCAGCACGGCACCGAAGATATAGATCAAACCAATCGAGAGCATCTGTACAAAAAATACCGATCCGATTTCAGGTTTATAGTGGAGCCAGACATAAAGCAAAATCAGCCAGGACGACCCATAGATCATGGAGAGTATAGCCACCGTCCGCGTCTTATAGATCGATGTAAAAACTGTGCCGACAAAATCCTTTAACAGCAACAGGAGGGATAAACCACAGGCGAGTTTGAGATAAAAATCAAAGTGCTCCACATGCTCGGCATGGAAAAGCTTCTGAAGAGGATCGCTGAATTTTAAGATGATAAAACTGACGCCCAACACAGCAAAAAGCTGCAGGATCGCCGACTTCCACATGAGATGCAAAAGCCCACGACGGTTTTTGCGGGCCGCAAGTTCGGGCACATAGCGCATCAGCGCCGCTCCGAGCCCCAGACTGCTGAGTACCACCAGGTAGGCGGAGATATTCGTCATCAGGCTGTAAACGCCAAACTTCTCTTTGCCTAGCCCATTTACGGTGAGCATGCTGATTCCGAAATAGACAAAAAACAGCACGGCCTTGCCGAGGATGACCCACGGCACACTACCCACTGCTTCACGCGAGAAAAAGCCTCCCTCTACGTGATCCAGTCGGTCATTATGGGATTGGCTGTCCATAAACGTCTTAAATTTCTGCTTCAGCCGTTTCGGGCGCGCTCAATACGCCGAGTCATTGAAGGATGGCTGTGCAGCAAAAATTCAATCCAGGGAGCCGGTTCTTTATTCGACAGGTTCTGGTCGGCCAGCTTTTCCAGTGCGGAAACCAGCGATTCCGGGGAGCCCATCTCTTTCACGGCATACGCATCGGCCGCAAATTCCCGACGCCGGGAATGCATATTGGCAAACGGCATGGAAATCAGTGAAAAAACAAACAGGCTGAAGATAAAGGCCGGAGCCGCCGCAATGTTATAAATCTCACCCAGATTGAAGATCTGGGTCAGCCCAACCAAACAATGGTGCGCCACAAAAAAACCGACCAATGCGAGCACGGCACTGGTGAACATCAGGCGCGTCGTATCTTTATTTTTATAGTGTCCGATCTCATGCGCCAGTATCGAGAGAATCTCTTCCTGCGAATATCCAGAAAGCAGTGTATCTCCGAGAATAATCCGCTTGGTTTTTCCAAAGCCAGCAAAAGCCGCATTGGCGGTGGTCGTTTTTTCTTCGAGGCCCCACTTGTAAACCCCCACCACGTTTATGCCGGCCTGCGTCATCATTTTGCGAACCGCCTCGGTCAGATCGCCCTCTTCCAAGGGTTCGAACTTATGAAACAGCGGCATGATCACCACCGGGGCCACCGTGGAAAGAACCACGGCAAAGAGAATGTAAAAAACCGCTGCCGCCAGCCACCACCAGGTCGGGATCAGGCGCAGCAGAGCATACACCACCGAAAACAGAATGCCGGCCAGCACTAGATCGATCATCAACGACTTAAAAAAATCGCCGAACCATTCACCAAAAGTCTCTTTTGAAAGGCCATAGTGGTGCTCCAGCACATACCCGCTGTAGTAGGAGAACGGCATCATAAACGCCGCAAAGCCAAAGACGGAAATCACGGTGTACACCAGATTGGTGACATACCATAGGTTTTCACCGAAGCGTTCGGTAAGCCCATCCGCCAACGCCGCAGATGCACCGGAAAATTGATAGGCCGCAAGCAGTACGATTAAAATTAGAATCTGAATCAGAAAAAGACGATTATTGATGGCGTCATACTCTTTCGCCATCTCCTCTCGATTAGCTTTATGGTCGGTCATAATTAAAGGTCACTCACATAGCCGATCATGGTGAGCAGGCGATCCAGCTCATCATTATCGTGATAATCAATCTCCAGAGACCCTTTGATCTTTTTTCCATTGGCCAGGGTTTTTGAAGGGGCAATACGAACACTGGTGCCCAGAAATTGATGCAGCTCATCGGTGAGCGTCTGCAGATAGTCGCTCGGCAAATCCGATTTTTCAGCCCGCGGTTTCTTCGGCGGCATGGTCAGTTTTTTGACGAGTTTTTCCAAGGTTCGGACGGACATCCCATCCTTGATGGCTTTTTTAGCCAGCATCGCCTGATCCTTTTCGGTCTCGAGCGAGAGCAAAACTTTGGCATGACCAACCGACAGCAGGCCTTCCGCCACATATTTACGAATCCCGTCCGAGAGCTCCAACAGGCGGAGCGCATTGGCAATCGATGCCCGAGCCTTACCCACCTGCTGCGCCACCTGCTCCTGCGTCAGATTAAATTTCTTCTGGAGCAGCGCATACCCCTCGGCCTCTTCAATTGGGTTAAGATCTTCACGTTGCAGGTTTTCAATCAGTGCAATTTCCAGTGCTTTTTCATCGGAAGCTTCAATCACGATGACCGGTACGGTTTTCATCATAGCGGCCTGAGAGGCGCGCAAACGACGTTCACCGGCAATCAGCTCAAATTTGGAGCCGACTTCCCGCACCAGCAACGGTTGAAGTACGCCATGCACTTTTACCGATTCGACGAGTTCCGTCAGCGCCTCAGAATCAAAGGTCGAACGCGGCTGCCACGGACTGGCCACCACCTTCGCCACGGCCACTTCCCGCACACCGCCCGCCGCGGGCTCAGCCTTCGCAACCGCTTTAACCGGCGCTTTCTGGGTGACCGCTTGTTTTTTGGCGCTCGTGCCATCTTTGATGAGCGCATCCAGCCCCCGCCCCAGTCCTTTATGCTTCCCTGCCATGCGTAATTTCCTCTCTGAAAATGTCTAAAACCCTAGGATACTCCATTTTAAAGCCGCAAAAATAAAGGCTAATCGTTGCCATTCCGGTAAAAAGGAGGCCGATCAAAGACCGAAAACTCGACCTATCAGCTCTGAAGCTTTCATAAACGTTATCTTGTCGCCCATCCCAGTATTGGATAGCTTTTATGGAATGGAATTATGGAGTATGCCACGATGAAAAAACTTTTACTGTTTATTTCCACCCTGCTGATCGCTGGATACGCACTGGCCGACACCAGTCTCTCGGCATATGGGACGTACTGGGATGCAGAAACCGAAGGTACAGGTGCCGGGTTGCGGCTGAAAAAAACGTTTCTGGGATTCGGTGCAATCGAAGGGCGTGGCGGTTATGTGCGCTTCGATGATATCAAAACCGATATGATTCCGCTGGATATATCACTGAATGTACGCCTGCCCTTCATGATCTCACCTTATGCAGGCGTGGGTGCCGGATATTATTTTCTAGATGCTGAAGCTGGCAACTTGGATGACTCTTCCGGTCTGTTCGCTCAGGTTGGAATTGAGGCCACCCTCGTTTGGTTTGGGGCACTGGCTGAAGTTCGCTACTACGACCTCGAAGAAAACTACTTTGATGGTGCGTCTTATAATATTGGCTTAATGTTAAAGTGGTAACCCAATGACCGACATTCATATTTACTATTCCAAAGTGTGCGGGCTCTGCACCAAAGCCATCGATTTTATGCATAAACGCGGCGTTACCTTCACCGCCTACGCCATCGAATACGACCCCGACGCGGATGAATTCGTCGATTCAGATAACACCCGCGAAATGTATCGCCGCTGCGGCGGATCGGTGGAGTTCGTGCCGCAAATCTTTATCGGTGATCAATATATTGGTGGATGGCGCAAACTGGAACCGATGATTGAGTCGGGCGAGATTGATGAGCTACTGCCCGAAGGTGCTTAACATCCGTTGATAGCTCTCAAAATCTTCATCCGAAAAACAGACACAGAAAACCTGCTTTATTCGACTCCCTTCATCCAGCGCCCGGAAAATTTCGCTCAGCGCAATGCCGCATGCCCGTTCAAACGGGAACCCATATATGCCGGTGCTGATGCAGGGAAAGGCGATTGAATTGATGCGGTGTTCTTCAGCGAGCGCAAAGCAGGCGCGGTAGCAGGAAGCCAGCAATTCATCCT
>CAKZQV010000550.1 GCA_937141895.1 uncultured Verrucomicrobiota bacterium | reverse complement strand
CAGGACCAGCACCGCCTTGCGGCGCACCTTCTGGGTCGCCGTCAGCTCGCCGTCATCCACCACGAGGGTGAGCGTTGCGACACCATCTTGGCCGGCCGCAGGAGTGACCGTTACGGTGCGGTCAGCTCCGCTGCCGCCAAAGACGATGTTCGCTTCCGGCACTAACATGGTGTCGGACGATGTTTTTGAGAGCGTCAGGTCGGCCGCCGGCGTTCCGGCGTCGCTAACCGTAAAGGCCAACGCGTCGGTGCTTTCATTCGCGAGAACCGCCTGATCGGCGATGTCGCTGATGGTCGGTGGCGTATTGATTGATGGAAAATCATAAAACGCGCCGGTAATGGCTACGTTATCCACATCCGTGTTGCTGGTGTTTGCAGCGTCGCCACCAGTGAAGCTGAGACGGAAAACCACCGTGCTTCCTGCATTCAAAGTATGATCCGCGAGCGAGGTCAGGTCGACTTCGTAGTCAGCAAAGTCGGAGCCGGTAGTGGAATAATCGAGCGCTTCTTCAACGATTTGTCCCGTTGTCAGCGAGCCGGATACAACCTGAAGATTCCATTGTTTGGGGCCGGTATCAGCCGTTTTCAGCAGGGCGTCGAAATAGAATTTTTCGAGCTGCATGTCATATGCGGTCGTGTTTTCGAGCGTGAAGTCGATAGATGCCTCAACAGCGCCGCTCTTTCTTAAACCTTCTTCATGTACATCGCTGAGTGCGCTTGCGGCCGGAGTTTCGAGCGTTCCGAACGTTCCGTCGGTTGACGCGCCCCATTTACTGGTACCAAAATCGGAGGTCGTCGCTGTCGCAACAATTCCATTGGTTTGCATCGTTGCGGGTGCACTGCCTGATGACCATCGCTCCCAGCCTGCAACCAAGCCATAATCCAAAGGAACATAAGGATAGCGACCTTCTTTAACATCGACAACGTCTTGGGGGGTCAGTGCCTGACGATAAAGCACCACGTCGTCGATACAGCCGTTAAAACATTCGTTTGGCTTGCCATCAATATCGCCGCCGATCCGGAAAGGAATCGGCGTGGTTTCAGAATAATTGATCGTAACCGGGCTGCCCTGCGCGACGCCGTCGACATACCACTGATAGCTGGTGCCATCCTTCACCATCGTATAATGGTGCCATTCGTTGCTCGGCAGATCGGCATAATCATAATTCTCGATATTAGCGGCGTCTCCGGTATTGGCAAACGAGGCCTTGGCCCGCATAAATTTAATAAACTCAAGGCTTTCCGATCCGGTATTGCCATAACGGCTGCCCACCATGATCGAGCCCGTTTCCGTATCCAACTGTTTCGCCCACCAAGCCCAGGTGAAATCATTGGTATCCGCGAGTGCGTACGTAAACGTTGTCGCGATGCGATCATCCGTTCCATCAAAAACCGCATAGGTGCCGCGCTCGGCATCACTGCCCCACGACACGCCATTCTCCAAGGTTGCAGTATAAGAAGATGCGGCAGTATTCGTTGTTACCGCTCCCGAACCCTCATCCAGCGGCCAATGCGCCACGAGACCGGAGGTCGGATCAGAGGTCGGATCAGTGGGAGTTGTTCCTCCTTGAGGAGTCCAAACATTTTCAATCAACCATTTCATCTGAGCCGTCAACGTATTTTCATCTTCCGGAGTATGATCCCGCTCAAGAGGGTCGCCTGGATCCATTACCTGGTTTTTTGAACGCGCGCCCTGACGGAAATAGATTAGATGGTCACTTTTAATATCAACCCCCAGCTCATCCATTTTATTCCATAGATAGGTATACGTAGATCTGGCTTTTACCGGTTGTTTATACGTGGCATAGTTCCCACCCATGAAAACATGCGCCAACTTGCCATTGTCCTGCGTCCATTTGGCGATCGCCGCCATCGCGTCCAGAGTGGCCGGCCCATCCGATTCCCACTCGGTGCTGTAGTCGCCGACATGGCACTCGGTGCCGATCCCGTCAAAATTGCTTAAATGCGCCATCAACGTCGCATTGGTAATGCAATTAAACCAAGTATCACCGCGGTTTCCCTTGACCGTCTCCGAGTTTACACGCGGGCCGAGAAGTTGGAGGATTTTAACGGTGTCTTTGCACTTGAGGTTGGAGTTGGCAATGGCATTGCGTATATTCGCAAGTTCCTGAGGAGCCAGAATGCGGCAATCCTCTGCCCACGGTCCGCCTGTCGTGCCCCGCATCAGCCAATCCTCACGATAAACGACAACATGATCAACAGAAAGCCCCACATCTTCATACCTTCTTATATCACCGACAATTTCGTTACCTGTATACGAAATATCTGCTGCGTGTTCACCTGAACCAGACTCCACCGCGGCAAACGTAGTATCAAAGATGCGCGTCCCGTCAGAACGAACACAACTGTGCGGGGCGCCGGAAAAAGTAATATGAGTCAGCTTTTCCTGTGTAACCGGATAAGATCCGGGGTAGTCCTCATATTGCTCCAGAATTCTATCCTGTGAAAACTTCCTGAGTCGAAGAACGACTTTGGATGCATGCGCTGATTCAACGACCGACATGGCCACTATCGCCAATAATAATATTTTATGTAATTTCATGATCTTTCCCATTTCAAGTTTGTTGGACTATTGCTCAATCAACCGGAAGAAGGCTTCGGGATCAGTCGTGGAATTCGTCACCGGAGGCGTGTCACCGCCGGGCACATCCTGCCAGATACCTTCGACGAGGTTCGTGCGCGACTGCACCTTGAAGTTGCCGCCCGTCCAGTTGAAGACCATATCGCCGCCGCTCATGCTGTGTTCGAGCATCGGCAACTCGGTGACGGGCGGTTCTGGAATGTATGCTCCGGTAATACCGACATTATCCACAAACAGGTGGTGTCCCAAGCCTTCACCGGCACCGCCGGAAAAGGCCAGCAGGAACTGGACGGATTCACCCGCATCGAGCGTATGATCCGCCAGTTCTTCGAGTGAGATATCAATATCATCATGCGCACCATTGTCGTTGGCTCCACCCACGCTGGTGATCGCATCTACCGGAGATGCATACACAGAACCCGCGGTAATACCGCCGCCGGCCAGCACACTCAGCTCGTAGGTTCTCGGCGCCACGGGACGGAAGGCATAGGCATCAAAATGGAAGTTGCCCAGCACAATGTCTTCCGCACCGGTGTTTGTGACCGTGAACGTGATCGTGCCGCCGGTCGTTGCGTTCGGCAGCGTGAGGTTTTCACCATCCACCACATTGGTACTTGCGGACGGAGGACCCGCAAAGGTTCCCCAGTCGCCGTCATTGCTGGCACCTCGTTCGTCGGTGGTGTTCCAGCTTACCTGTTCCGTGGTCGTCACGGCAGAACCGGTAACATTCGGTGCGAGCACGGAGGCGGACGGGGCCGTTGAGCTATCCCAGGTATCCCAACCGGCAATCAGTTCGTTGACCAGCGGAGCATAGGGATAAAAACCATTTTTCACATAGCCCACTTCTTCCGGTGTCAACGCTTCATAGTAAAGCACCACGTCATCGATGCAGCCTTCGAAGTGCTCGTTCGGTTTGCCATCGCCGTC
>CAKZQV010000549.1 GCA_937141895.1 uncultured Verrucomicrobiota bacterium | reverse complement strand
GGTCACATCCGAAACGATGTGCATCACATGGCTGTAGCGCTCAATCACCATCAGGTCCGGCACTTCCACGGAATTAAATTCGCAGACACGGCCCACATCATTACGCCCCAGATCGACCAGCATAATATGCTCCGCAATCTCTTTTGGATCAGCCAGCAGATCTTTTTCGTAGGCCAGATCCTCTTCCGGAGTTTCACCGCGCGGACGCGTTCCGGCGATCGGACGAACTTCAACCAAATCATCTTCACAGCGAACCAGAATTTCAGGCGACGTGCCGACAATAGCGCTTTCGCCCATATCCAGGCAGTACATGTAAGGCGAAGGGTTTACCGCGCGCAGGGCCCGGTAAACATCCAGCGAATCCGCCTCATTCTCCACTTCAAAGCGTTGAGAAATCACCGTCTGGATCACATCACCGGACCGAATATACTCCTTGGTCTTCTCGACCATATCAAAGAACTCTTCTTTGGTCGTGTTCGATGTTGGCTCAAGGGGTTCAACGTCTGTATGCGTATCGATCAGAATGCGGGACACTGGCGTCATCAGTGCTTCCGTCAGCTCTTCGATTTCCGCAACGGCGCGGTCATAGGCCGCATTCGCATCCCCATTCACGTGGGCATTCGACACAATCCGCAGATTATGATTCACGCGGTCAAAAACAATCAGCCCATCCGTAATCATAAAGACCATATCCGGATTCCCGATATCATCGTTTCCAATGATTGGAACCCGCGGCTCAAACTGCGAAACCACGTCATAGCCAAGAAAACCGACGGCGCCGCCGATAAAACGCGGCAGCGAGGAATCGTCCGCCACTGGAGAAAACTGCTCCATGTGGCTTTTCAGCGCATCCAACGGATCAATATCTTCAATCACCTCAAGGGCTGCACCCTGTGTCTGAATTTCCACTTTCCGTCCGTATGCACGAAGGATCGTTCGCGGATTTCCCCCAATAAACGAGTAGCGGCCAATGTTTTCGCCGCCCTCAACCGATTCCAGCAAATAGGTGTGCGACGCATGGTCTTTTTCGCGCAGGAATTTCCGTACCCGATTATAGGCGGAAACGGGCGTCTCCTGATCGGCCAGGACTTCCTTCCAGACCGGCACAAGATTCCCCTGCTTTGCCTTTTCTAAAAATGTCGCTCTATCGGGTACAATGGCCATGGTTCTTTCTCTCAATTAAAAACAAGCACCACGGAATACACAGAATACAGGGAAAAATAAAGCCTAGCTTCCCTGTATTCTTTGTGTTCCGTGGCTCGGGGCGTTTCTTATCCCTTAAGTTTTAACAAAATCTCCATCGACTGCTTTTGCATTTCCATCACCCGCACTTCGGAGTCGGCTTCATTATAGCAGCGAAACTCCGGAGCATTTCCGGACGGACGCATATGCAGGACTTCGGAGGATTCAAAGGTCACGCGCAGCCCATCGGTGCGATCAATCGAAGTCACCTTTCCAAAGGTGTCTTCAAAAACGGCATCAATTTCAGAAACCCGATCAAAGCGTTCCAGAATTTTGGCACTCTCTTCGGTCGGAAAATCCTGAATGCGGTCGCTGGCGGTAAAACGCTGCGGCAAATCCGCCAGCAGTGCGGAGATCGGCTTACGTTCCTTGATCGACAACAGAATAATGCTTAGCACCGGAAGGACGGCATCGCGCGTCGGCAAAGCCTGCAGTTCATTTCCAAACACTGGAAAAATTGAATAGGTCAAAAATCCACCGTTAGCCTCATAACCGACGACGCCCTTCTTTCCGGCATAGTCCGCTTCAATCATTGATGCGACCACGAACGGCGAGCCGATTTTTGTTCGGCGAACATCTTCAAACCAGGCGCATTTTTCCAGCGCCGTATTACAGCTCACTGGCGTGCTGACCGAATCTGCTCCCAGATATTTTGCAGCCAGAATGCCTGCCACGTCGCCGCGCAGCCATACCCCACGCTCATCGGAAACCAACGGACGGTCACTGTCGCCATCCGTCGACAGAATTACATCAAAACCATTCTGCTCCGACCACTCCGCGGCCAGCCTGTAATCCTCTTCCCGGATCGCTTCGGTATCCACCGGCACAAACGTATCCGAAAAACCAAGCGGCGTAACATCTGCACCTAGACCGGAAAAGATTTCAATCAGCACATCGCGGCCCACCGCTGAATGCTGGTAGATCCCGACCTTTTTACCCTGGAGACAATCATGCGGGAACGCGCGCAGATAGCGGCGGACATAATCAATTCTCGCATCGATGCTTTCTTCCGGAAGCTGGAATTCTCCTTCGGTGAAAATAGAGTCATCCGACTCCACCACCTGCTCGCGGATCTGCTCCTCATCAAACTTAAGGATTTCACCGGTGCACTTGTTAAACTTGATCCCATTGCGGTCTGCCGGAATATGACTGCCCGTAACCATAATGGCCGGACATCCATTCGTAATACCGTATAGCGCCACAGCGGGCGAAGGAATGAAACCGCAATTAAGCGGTGCGTAGCCCATGTCAGAAGCAGCCTTCGCCACGGCAGCCATAATCCTTCCAGAGCTTGGACGCAAATCCCCGGCAATCGCAACCTGCTCGCCCGCTTTTTTCAGTTCGCCCGATTCTTCCAGATATTGGAGAAAGCCTTTCGTGTAGGAATAGCAAACCTGATCGGTCATCTCCACCGCCAAGCCGCGCGCACCACTGGTGCCGAACTTCACACCGCTTTTTACCATCAAGTCATTGATTTTTATTTTCATAATGCCCCTAACGTAGACGGAGCATCCTGCTCCGTTTTGCACAACAGCGACCTCTTCATTGATAACGAAGCTGGAAGCGTCGTCTACACGCTCTTACTTGTCGATGTTTTTGAGTTTGCTTGGATGATCCAGATCGATTTTACGATAGTAACAGTTCCGCGGTTCGCCCTTTTCATTTTTAGTATGGCAGATGCCGCCGCGATTTGGGCGCACAATAAACAGCAGGGAATTCTGTTCGCAGTTTACATAGGCTTCCAGCAACGCAAAGGTTTCGCCGGAGGTCAACCCCTTCACCCACAGCTCCTGACGAGATGAACTCCACAACACCAGCATTTTGCGTTTGAGCGATTCCTCAAAAGCAACCTGATTGATATAGGCCACCAGAATAACTTCTTTCGTATCCGCATGCTGCACAGCCACCGGAATAATGCCTTTTGTGCCTTCAACCGCCTTTTCCAGCTTGTTCCAATCCAGTGCCAGTTCCAATCCTTCTTCCAATTCCTTGCTCATTTGAATCCATCCTTCCCTGTTTAGAAAGCGAAAGGGTCTAATAAAGCCCTATTCCGAGCAAGTCGAACTTTACATAAACCTTAGCAAGAAGCCGCCCAGCAATACCCTTGTTACTTACCCGCGTTTTTAATATGCTCTCGCCCATGAATACATATAAATTTCTTTCAAAAGCTTTGCTCATTGTATTGATCACACTGCCACAGCTCCTTTCGGCCGATCCCTGGAAAAAATATGTAACCGAGGAACAGCGCGAATTCTGTAAAGAACAGCTGGCACCGGTTCTGAAGCT
>CAKZQV010000548.1 GCA_937141895.1 uncultured Verrucomicrobiota bacterium | reverse complement strand
AGACGCACTGATTTCACCCGCCGTGGGCGGAACGCTGTGGGTGGTGGCGGGCAGCTTGATCGCCTTTTGTGCACGCAAGGTAAATCAGGCGATGCAGGACCATCTCGTTCCTCTGATGGGAGTGATGGGGGCGTTTGTTTTTGCGGCGCAGATGATCAATTTTTCGATCCCGGGGACGGGGTCCAGCGGGCATCTTGGCGGCGGGCTGATGCTCGCGATCCTGCTCGGCCCCTATGCCGCCTTTCTGGTCATCGCGTCGGTTTTGACGGTACAGGCATTTTTTTTCGCGGATGGCGGATTGCTGGCGTTGGGTTGCAATATTTTTAATCTGGGATTTTTCCCTGCGTTTTTAGTGTATCCACTTTATCGGGCGATTGCGCAGGGTCAACACGCTACACCCCGGGCCTGGGCGGCGGCGATTGTTTCCGCCGTAGTCGGGTTGCAAATGGGCGCATTTTTCGTGGTGCTGGAAACCACGGCCTCCGGCATTTCCGAACTGCCCTTCGGGACGTTTGTTCTGATGATGCTGCCGATCCACCTGGCGATTGGCGTGGTTGAAGGATTGGCCACGGCGACGGTGGTGTCGTTCGTTGCCCGGGCACGTCCGGAAATTCTGCCGACGGCACCGGAAACCGGGGCGGCCATTCATGTACGTCCGGTGCTCATTGGATTGGTCGTGGCTGCGGCGATCACCGGCGGTGTGATCAGCTGGTTTGCGTCGGCGCATCCCGATGGTCTGGAATGGTCCATCGCCAAGGTATCCGGCCAGGAGGAAGTCCCCGGCGGTGAAGAGGGAATCCGAAAGGGGCTGGCCGACCTCCAGAATAAAACCTCCATATTGCCCGACTACGGCTTCAAGGCAGGCACAGAACCGGGCGCGGCGGAATCATGGCCGGCGGTTCAGACCGGAACATCTGTGTCGGGAATCGTGGGAGGAACGCTGACATTGGGTCTGGTTCTTCTGACAGGCTTTGCGCTCAAGCTGCGACCGGTCCCGCGGAGGGAATAAAGGAACCTTTATGCGGGCAATGGATTGGATTGAAATCGGGCGGATGGACGAGCCGGGACGGATGAATACGCCGGCTCATCGGCTTGATGCCCGCGCCAAGGCGCTGGTCACGCTGGTTTTTATCGGTCTGGTGATGTCGTTTTCGCGCTATGAGATCTCCGCGCTCGTTCCTTTTCTGCTCTATCCGGTATCCCTTGCCGCCATCGGTCGTATCCCTGCGCGAGATATTGTGAAAAAAATGCTCGTGGCGGCTCCGTTTGCCGTGATTATCGGTCTGGTGAATCCGTTTCTTGATCGGCAGCCCATGGGGGCCATTGGACCCGTTGTTCTGACCGGTGGATGGATCTCGTTCACCTCGATTCTTTTTCGTTTTATCCTGACGGTCGGGGCGGCATTGGTGTTGGTGGCCTGTACGGGCATGTATCGTCTGGGGGCCGGACTGGAACGGCTGGGGGTTCCGCATGTGTTCGTGATGCAACTGCTCTTTCTCTATCGCTATCTTTTCGTTGTCTCGGACGAAGCCGTGCGGATCATGCGCGGCGTCGAGCTTCGCGCCAACGGTGTCGCTTTGCGACCACGCGTCTACGGTTCGCTGGTCGGACAACTGCTATTGCGCTCCATGGACCGGGCGGATCGCGTCTATCGCGCCATGGTTGCACGCGGTTTTGACGGCGAAGTCCACCTGATGCGCCGCACGCCATTACGCTGGCAGGACGCGGTATTCGTTGCCGTATCGCTGGCCTATCTGATTGCGGCGCGAGTCTGGAATCTTTCCGATGTGTTGGGACATCTGTTCACGGGGGGACTTTCATGAACCGCCACGCTGTCGAAATCCGCGACCTGTTTTTCAGCTATCCCGACGGCACAGAGGCGCTTAAAGGCATTTCCTTGCAGATCGAGCAGGGATCGGCCGTGGCACTGGTTGGCGGCAACGGCGCCGGCAAGTCGACGCTCCTGCACCATCTCAACGGTTTTCTGAAAACTACGCGCGGCGAGATCCGTATCGGCGCAACGCCCGTGTCGCGCAAAACCGCAAAAACCGTTCGGCGCTCAGTCGGCATGGTATTCCAGGATTCCGACGACCAGCTGTTCATGCCGACGGTTGCCGAGGATGTCGCCTTCGGTCCGTTGAATGCCGGGTTGCCGTTAGAGCAAGTCGAAGAACGGGTTGTCACGGCGCTGAAGCGGGTCGGCATGACCCATGTACGCGAGCGCCCTCCGTATCGCCTGTCCTCCGGCGAGAAACGGGCCGTCGCCATCGCCACCGTGCTGGCCATGGAACCCGATATTCTGGTGATGGACGAACCCTCCTCCAATCTGGATCCGCGCGCCCGCCGCCGGCTGATCGAGCTGCTGCGCTCGTTCGTGCATACGCGAATCATCGCCACGCACGATCTGGAGTTGGTGGTCGAGGTCTGTTCCCGCGTAATCGTGCTCGACGCGGGGCAGATTGTGGCCGACGGCCCCATGCTGGAAATCCTTAACGATGAGCCGCTCATGCTGGCCCACGGACTTGAACGGCCGCACATTCTACGGCATTCTCACCCGCACGGCTGAGCCGGAATCAGCCGTCCGTTTTATCGCTTCGTTTTGGCGCAATCATGTGCCTCTTTGTGGCCCTACATCTGTCGCATTGAATTTTCAATATTTAATCGCCGGAGCAGTAGAGCCAACACTGCTTCTGCCACCAAAGACGAGATCGAAAACATCGCCATGGTCGCCGAAAAAATCCAAACCTCGCTCGCCCCATGAGCCGAGTTGGGCTCGGCAACGAGGCCTCACTCGGAAGGCAAGACGATCAGAAAAGTCATCGTCGTTCGCGGACAGTGGGATCAGGTACGTCAACAACGAACCTAAGCCGGAGGGGCCGCGATCCACCTTTACGACCGCGAATTTTTATCGCAAAGACCGCACCTTGATGCCGTCAGGTCTACTCGGACCTGTTGTGTTGAAACAAGAGACGATCCATACTCTAAACGCACGTTAGCAAAGAAGAATATGATTTCCATGAGCTGAGTGCGTACTCATGGGTTGGATGTCCTATATATCATGTGATACCGTGCGCCCAACGTGGAGGGTGATCTGGTTTGGTGCCAACAATGGTTTAGTGCGTTGTGAAAGAACCCTCTGGAAACCTCACAATTCAGCGAACGGATTTGGGTAGGGATATTGAATGGATATGAGCTTTAAGGAGGGAACAGATGAAAAAATCGATTACTAAAGCAATGTGGGCATCACTTGTTTTACTCTGTGGTTCTTTTCAGGCTCAGGCCGTGAAAACGTACAATGAATCCGGCGATTTGGTCATTATGCAAGCGGAATCTTCGGGCAGAACGGGATCCGCCATTGTAACGTCCTGGCGGTTTTTCAAGGGCGATGCCGCGCAGGCGGAAACGCTCGGGTTTAATGACGCGGACTGGGAAAAACTGGATCTTCCGCACACGTGGAATGCCGAAGACGGTACGGATGGGGGAAGTAACTATTACCGCGGTGCGGGATGGTATCGCAAAAAAATCTCGATCTCTGAACAGGATGCTAAGGACAAGCGGATTTATATCGAGTTTGAGGGCGTCAATGAGCAGATGAAGCTTTATATCAACGGCGTCCTGGTCGGAAGCCACAAGGGCGGATATACGACCTTCCGTTTTGACGTCACCGATCATTTGAAAATCGGCGCGGAAAACCTGCTCGCGATTCGCGTCAGCAATGAGGACGACCGAACGATCGCCCCGATCAGCGGAGACTTCACCTTTTTTGGCGGCATCTACCGGAATGTATCGCTGATTCTTACGGATGAGGTGCATATCGACCTGCTAGACAACGGCTCGCCGGGGGTCTATCTGACCCCGAAAGAGGTGTCCGAGAAGTCCGCAACGCTGCGCATCGACACGGCGATTCTCAATGATTCTTCCGAACCGAAAACTGTTTCAGTGCGGTTTGAACTGAAACATCCGGATGAGTTTGAGCAAAATGAGCTCGAAAAGAAATATCTGGCAGGAGCCCTCCGCTTTTACCCGAAAGACATGTGCGGGGGCGGCCTTGTGCAGGCAGAAGAGCGAGTTGTTACCATCAAGCCGGGACAGCGAATGAAGCTCTCCGAGATGTTTCGGGTTGCCCAGCCGCGTTTATGGAATGGAATGACAGATCCGTACCGCTATCAGGTCAATGTCACCGTTTCAGAGAATGAGAAGGTCGTGGATGGGGTATCCGACTACATCGGATTCCGAACCTTCAACGTGGAAAAAGAGACCGGATTTTATCTGAACGGCTCGTCTTATCCGTTGCGCGGGGTCTGCATGCATCAGGATTACGGGACCAAAGCGAATGCCGTATCCAAAGATAACATCACGGAAAGTTTTTCTCTGTTATACGAAATCGGTGCCAATACCGTGCGGCTCTCCCATTATCCACACAGTGCCTACACCTATGAACTGTGCGACAAATATGGGATCACGGTATATGCGGAAATTCCGTTTGTGAATACATACGGCGGCAACGCACCTTCTGATGAGTGGGGCCGACCTGTAGACCAAGACGACAATAAGGTCTCCTATGAGAACCCGGATGATATCCTGAAAGGGTTTATTTCCATCACAAATCAGCAATTGATCGAGATGATCAAGCAGCAGTATAACTGCAGCTCCATCTTTTGCTGGGGACTGTTCAACGAGGCGCAAAAGGCTGATCATGACGTCATGGTTCCTTTGATTGCAGAACTCAACGCATTGGCCCACAAACTGGATCCTTCGCGGTTGACGGTGATGGCAACCTTTTCCAACGACGGCGAACTGTTGCAGGGCGATTTGGTTGGGTGGAATACATATCCCAAAGCGCAGGAACTGAGAATCCGCGCGGAAACTTTTTACAACGCGATGACCGGGAAACCCGTTTCTAAAAGTTTGGATAACCAGGTATCTCACAGTCGCCATGATGTGGCGACCT
>CAKZQV010000547.1 GCA_937141895.1 uncultured Verrucomicrobiota bacterium | reverse complement strand
CAATCCCTCTCCCTCCGCCACTTTTGCAAGCAATTGCAGGGGCGCTGATTGAATAAATCAGCGCCCTCTTTTTTTGCTCAACTTACAATGAGTCTTACAATAGATATGACGGTGTCCGGGGATGCTTTGAGATGACGTGGAGATAAATTTTAATTCACCTCAGATCAAAATTAATCGAAGCAACTCGATCCAATAGAGAGACTTTTGTCATTCTTTCTCAGGCATCAAAAAAACCGATTGACTGAAGCTGGAATTCTGCGCTCGCCTCTTGTTAGACTGTATTCGGTAACAGTGTATATGATTTAGCTAATTCTATGATTTATGGAAGCGAGCGATGATGAATGCCAATAAGTGTTATAGTTTAAGCTAAAAGGAACGATGATTCAGCATTATCTTAAATATTTACACGCCTATGAGCTCAACATTCTACATTCGACGCACCCTTTCAAGTTATGACAAGACATACACTGAGGCAGAGTTATTCTTAGCTTCTAAGTACGTTGTTGTATTGGCTGAACCCGGTGCTGGTAAAACAGAGCTTATGAAGAGTCTTGCCCGCCAACTGGGGGCAACAGTTGTTACTGCAAACAAATTTTCGCACATGGGAACAGTGGAGAAACGAACTCCGTTGGTAATTGATGCATTTGATGAGTTATCAAAAATAGACGCATCCGGCATATATAAGTTACTTGGCAAAGCTGAGGCGACCGCCCCAACACACATTTACTTATCAAGCCGCTCTAGTGAATGGGACAATTCTGCTACAAGTGCGTTTAAAGAGTTTACAGGATGTGATCCGCTTGTTGTTAGGCTCTGTGAGTTTAATGAAAATGAGCAACAAGAGATCTTTGATCACCATTTGCCGGGAGAGGACTTTGCATCATTTCGGTCAGAGGTCACTCGATTTGAACTAGAAATGCTTATCCCCAACCCTCAATTTCTCAAGCTATTTGCTGACGCTTATATTGAAAGCGGGCGGAATTTTACTGATAAGCGATCTATCTTTGCGCAAGCCATTGAACGCTTGGCTAAGGAAGCAAATCCTGAAGTAAGTACTATACAGCCGTCGCTTTCGATCTCTGATAAAATCAAAGTATCATCAGATGTGTTTTCAAAGATTCTCCTTTCGGGTGCTGAAGGTGTGTGCACAAGTGAGGCTTCAGAAAACCAGATGTATCCGTTGCTGGCATCACTGGTTGGTGGCGACGCAGTGGCTGATTGTATTTTGGCAACACGACTTTTCAAACCTGCAGATAGTGAAGGGCTACATCGACCAGTTCACAAGATTGTTGCAGAATACTGTGTAGCCGACTTTCTCACTACACGAATAGCGGAACCGACCGATCCCCTAACGCTTTCCAAGTGTCTGCCTATTATTGCTCCGAACTCTACTGTACGAGATGAACTGCGAGGTTTGCTGGGCTGGATGGCTTCGTTGGGTAATAAGTCCATTCAAGAAGCGGTAATCAAGCTTGATCCGTATGCAGTGCTGGCGAATGGTGATTCTTCACAGCTGGCACAAACATCCAAACGCCTCCTCCTGAGACAACTGAAAGATGAGGAAAGGAAGGACCCATATTTTCGACGGGGTGATTTTTGGCGCAGGTTTAGTGTTGCAGGTTTTTTCACCCAAGATGTTGTTGAAGAGATTAAGCCTCTGCTAGCGGATGGAAATGACGGGCATTTACGTGATCTGCTCCTTGAACTCTTAGCCGGATCTCCAGCAATTGAGCCACTAAAAGATGAGTTACGAATGCTCACCCTAGATTCAAGTGAGAGTGAAAATACCCGGTTGTTGGCGAATAGGTGCTTACGCGAAATAGAAGATGATAGCTATACTGAGGATTTGGGCATCTTACTCACTGAAGGTAGTACTACCTCCCTACAGATTGCTACAGAAACAATAGAAACTCTAGGGCCGGAATCATTCGAACAAGCCTATCTCGCTGAATTTCTTAGAATATGTTCAAGACTGTATCCAAACAAACGTGATCGATATCAGGATTCAACTGGCACCCCGTACTACTTAAGAAAATTTATTACTGAGCTGGACCTTGCTACAATAGAGGGGGTCATGGATGAAATGACAGAGGGCCTAGAATGCGTTTGCGGTAAGAATCGATATGAATGCGACTGTCTAAGCGGTATAAGCAAAATCGTCGGATTAATGCTGGACCGTTACTTTGAGTTGGCTTCACCCCCTTTTGATCCTCATCAGATCTGGCAATGGGTGGGGAAACTGGCTTTTCGAGGGCGTAAAAGTATACGCCAGAGCAAAGCAGTTGATGTACTTCAAAAAGATTTAGTCTTAAGACAAAGCATTCTTGCAAATGTGTTTGGAAAGCTGACTGACACTGAGGAAATATTTAATACTCGAGTTGACTCGTTCGGATATATGGGCCATACCGGTCTCGCTCTGCGCTCAGATGATTATCGGTTCTTAGTTGACCTGGCTTTCGATACCAACAATCCAAAGTTATGGGTAAGCTTTTTGGCTGGGCATAACTACTATCAAAATAGTGATGAGCGTGGTCCAAATGAATTACGACGTCATATGCGTGAGCAAGCACTCGAGAAACCCTTATTTATGAGGGAATGGGCGAAGTCCAACAGGAATGCTTCGCGGCAATTTGCTCAGGAGAAAACCTCATTGCGCATCAGGCGTACCCGGAGCATGAAACGGCATCGCAGAAAGCAAAATGAAATCAATGCATCTAACATTCAATATGTTAAGGAAAACCGCGAGCTTGTCGAAGCAGGGCGTCATTGGGGGTGTTTGCAGCGGTTTTCCCGTTTAGTTCTTGAGACGCCGGACAAAATTGAGACTGAGTTTGGCGACGAAACGCTGGTAAGAAATGCGCTGAGAAATTGTCTCGGTTTTATTGCTCCGCAGGTTCCTAGCTTGTCAAAACTTGCTGAACTACAGTGCGCATCTCAGTATCTGGCTTCTGAGATGATTCTTTTTGCAGCTTGTTTGGAGATCATGCGTGTTGAGGGTAATCTGGATGGCGTCGACGTACTCCTGTTAAGAGCTCTTCGTACTAACATTAACATGAGCTATTCAGCTGTTTCCAATGAAGAGAGAGATTTGCTGAAGGGCGAAGTTGACCGCCTTATATTTCCAGATAATGCTGCGGCTGAGAATTACATCAAACAGTATATTGAGCCACAACTGGCTCAATCACGGTGTGAGCATCCGGAGGTCTGGTTACTGAATAGCGATGAAGTCTTCAGTCATTTACGCTCGGAACTCCCAATGAAGTGGCTGAGACGTTACAAGGAACTAGCGCTTAGTCCACTTGATACTCTATTTGAACTTGCAACTCAGTATGGTAATCGGGATGAGTTAAAGGGAATAATTAAAGAGCGATGCTGTGAATTCATGTCCAGCTGGCCCGATCCTACTGACAAAAAAGAAATTGAGGATGAACGTATTTTTTGGCTAGTGCGTGCTTGGTACTTTCTTAGTAGCACACCAGATGTATACTGGAACTGGCTTAAAGCTGATAAAGATACCGTACTTGTGTTTTATAATCGATCTAGCCGATTACATGGTGACCATCCCCATTGGCCTAAACTCTCTCCGAACAAGATCGAGAAAATATTAGATGCCTTCATTGAAAAATGGCCTAAAGTAGATTTGCCTAGTCATTGGGGATCTGGAAGTCCCAAAGGTGAAAATGCATACCGCTTCTTAACGGAAGTTGTGTGGTCATTGGATTCTGATGATCCTGAAGCTTCAATTCCTGTCATTGACCGGCTACTTAGTGATTCGCGCTTTACTGACTTTCATAATAACTTAAAGAGCATGCATACTGCTCAGCTAAGAAAGAAAGCACTACGGGATTTTTTACCACCAACACCTAAGGATATCGTAAGCCGACTGGATCACGATACAGTAGTATCCGTTGAAGGTCTGAGGCAACTTGTGATTCAGGAGCTCCAAGATTTTCAACAAGATATTGATGGTGGAGAGTACAACACCGCTAACAGGTTTTATGAAAATGGTGTTCGGCTAGACGAAGTTAAGTCCACGGAGATTGTTGCCGAGCGGCTTAACCTAAGACTTCAGCCACAAAACATCACAGTGACTCTAGAGCATCAACTAAAGAACGCAAATCGTTGTGACTTTACAGCAACTAAATTGATTGGGGGTAAAAAGCGATTGCTTGTTACAGAAGTCAAAGGTCAGTGGCATAAGGATCTATACACTGCTGCGTCCGCACAGTTGCATGATCGGTACTCCATACACCCGGATGCAGAGAAACAGGGTATTTTTATGGTAATTTGGTTTGGTGCAGACGAAAAGGTTGCCAATCGAAAATGCCACAGCATAAAAAATGCCGAGGAACTGAAACACAGCATAGAAAAAACTCTTCCGAAAGAGCTCTCAGGGCTCATAGATGTGTTCGTTTTGGATGTGTCTAGGCCAAGTTAAGGGGGGAATTAACCTAATCATTTGTTATTGGCTAGTTTGGTGATAAAAAACATGAGCTATTTTGTATTCCATGGTGATGAGGAAGTCGAAATTACCTGTGAAGGGTTTGATGGTCTTCCCTCGGATCGGCAATCAAAGGTTATTGAACTTCTCGGGGAGCCTATTCGTAGAGATGAGTATTGTGTTTGTTTCAAGAAGGGTGAATCAGAGGCCGTTGATAGCGCTGTGGAAATCCTTCGGATATATTATCGAAATCATTCTGCCACTGTGCGGCGGAGATCCAACGAGATGCAAAACTCAATGGGGGTATATTACCCTGCTGACATTCGCAGTATTTACGAAATCCAACAAGGGAAGTGTTACTTTTCCGGGGAACCAATTTCACTGGAAAGAAGGGATTACGCAATAGACCATCTAAAGCCTGTAAATGTTTGCGGTAGCTCATGGCCGGAGAACCTTGCTCTCGTAACAAAAGAAGTAAATCTGGAGAAACGAGATCGAACCAAAGCTCAATATTTGAACATGCTAACGAAAAAACATGGGCAGGAATGGAAGGAACAGCAAAAAAATGGTATGCAGAAGTCGATAAGCAAAGGCGAATAATTGATCGCGCCCGAAAGAAGAGTGTTCAGGAACAGATTAATGTGATCAATCAGGCCGTTTGGAAGCATTTCAAATGCACAGAATATGAGATTGAACTACGTATGGATTCCGAAGAGCTGGTTCTGCTAGTTGATGGCGCGGTAATTCTGTTTCCCGCTGGAATTTTGCGAAAGAAAAAGTTCTGGAAAACACCTGATTACACAATCTCGATAATAACCTCCATTCGCGGATAACAATCATGTTTGTTGTTTGGCACCCTTAAAAGGGTGCGCCAAACAACAAACGATTTACTTGAGGTTTGGTACGTTTGGGGATAACAAATCACCAAACGTCAAGTCATGTATTGTGCTCGATGTAATCTGTGATCACGTCAATGCTAAGATAATGCCCATTCTTACTTTCAGAGTTAGCCATTAATAACATACCTGAGAGTCTTCCCATTATTTGGTCGTTTGCGTGCGTAGCAGTTTCAAATACAACCCCGCCAGACAAGCCATCAAACGAGGTTAGTCCAGTGCTAGAATCAAACTTTAGCTTTTCAAGACCTTCTTCAAATGACTGCCCTTGACCAGCTGCTGTATAGACCGCTCGCTGATGTTTAAGCTTACGAATGTCATAGACCGTTTCATTTATTTCTGCTGGATAGCCTGCGACAATTAGGTTCAACTCCTCTGAGGCGAGATAATCACGATCACGGCTCAGATCATAAACAGAAGATTCATCAAATTTACTCTTATCAATTCCTTCTTCTGGAATTGGAATCACCGCAAAATCTGAATTGGATGTATCGATTCGGGTATTTTCAATTCGAGGGCTCAATACTTTCGACATAGGAAGCATGTAATCTGAACCAGCATGATGCGGTATTACAAGGTTATCTAGGCTACAGCCATCAATGGCATGGTAAGCTGTTATGGCAAACAGTTCCTGTCTATGTCGAATTACGAAGCAACTGCCTTTGGTGCTATACCTGCAGTGATCGTATTTGGTATCGAAGCACATGGGTCTAACACAATTGTACATTTCTCTTATTTTCATGTTTTTTGCTCCTTATAGCTGTCAGTCAGTTAAGATATATCATGTAGTTGGTCAATCGCGGTAGGATTCATCACAAAGTGAATGTCTGAATCATCCTCATAATTCGTGGGATCAACGCAGCGATTAATGATGCACTGATGAATGAAGCACGATGATCTTCATTTCGAATGAATTGATTCATTCAAGGCGAATCAGGATCAATCGCTTCCTGAATAGCATTAGAACTTCCAATCCTGCTTCAGTCCATTCATTCGTTCAGGCGAAGCGATCCATGTTTCCTTTGATCCTGAACGTTTATACCGCTCCAACTTCCCTGAATCAGTGAATTCCGAGATCACTTTCCGAATATTACTGTCCGTTAGGCCGCAGCTTTCTTTCAGACGGGTTCTGAAGGTCATCATAGAGCAATCAGCCTGCTCGATGATCTGTGAATCGGAAACAGTTATTTCCTGACGTGACCGGGCATTCCGGGATGTTTCTGCAACGGCGGGAAGATCGGAAAGAGAGAACTTATAATCCCAAAAGTCGGCAACGAAGGGAGATTGCGGGGCATAGTTACGCAAGAGAGTATCCACTACCGCCGCGTTTTCATCATTGCGATACGCGGTAAGCGCGAATTGTAAAGTGAAATACGTTTTCCGCATTTTCGATGCTACAACAACCTGAATCTTATGCAGCGATCAGGATGGCGACAACAGCGTTAATCCCACAAATCATTGGTAGCATATAGCGACCCATCTTCGCCTGCTTAGCGCATAACAAACTGTGCTTGAAGAAGTGTCATGCGGGCCATGAACCTTTTTCTACAGGGCCGGGAATGTCCATCCACGTATCCCGGGATTCCGGCTTTTTTCCGTCAGGCGCATTCAACGAGTAAAATGCTGATTTTAATAAATAAACCAACTTGGCGGTTGCAAAATTCGAAATGTTCAGTATTTTTTGAACATCATGAATGGGACTGCTGATCAAATCCAGGCACTGGATGAATTCGAACGCGAGGTGATTGCTTTTTTCACCCGTATGGCGGATGTGCTGAATTTGCCCCGATCGGTGGGCGAAATTTATGGCATCCTTTTTGTTTCCACGCATCCGCTGTGTCTGGATGACTGCAGGCTTCGGTTGAATATCAGCAAGGGCTCGACGAGTCAGGGTCTCAAAATTCTACGATCTTTCGGCGCGATCCGTGTGGTTTATATTCCCGGCGATCGTAAAGACTACTATGTGGCGGAGACCTCGCTGCGGAAGATTGCGTCGGGTTTTGCCCAAGAGCAAATTCAGCCGCATGTGGCGAGTGGCGAAGATCGGGTGAGTCGCATTCGTGAACTGCTGGAAGAGCATGAAAGCGAGCAGAAGGACGCGCTTGAGGAAAAGGTGGAACTGCTGGAAAACTGGCAGCGCCGCGCGGGTAAAACACTGCCGCTGATCCTGAAGTTGATCGGAAAATAAAATGTCTTTGAAATTTCCAGAGGGTGAACATTGGTATTGTGTTCGAGCGAAACCGCGCAAGGAGCGTGTGGCGGCATCTCAGATTGAATCGCAGCTGGGTCTGGAGGTCTTCTGTCCGCAGATTCGGTTTCGTCGGAAGACCGCTCGGGGTCCGGTCTGGTTTCAGGAAGCCCTTTTTCCCGGCTATTTTTTTGTGCGCTTTGACATGTCGAACATGAAACAGGCGGTGGCCTATTCGATCGGCGTGCTGAATATTCCGGTTTTTCACGACACCTATGTGGCGATTCCGCCTGAGGTGATCGAATCCATTAAAGCGGATCTTGATGAGAATGAGATGGTCGAGGCCGGTGCCCCGCTGGAAGTAGGGGAAGAGACCACGATTTTAGAAGGTTCCATGAAGGGACTTAAAGTGAAAGTGATCAAGGTTATGCCGGCGGAAGACCGTGCCGGCGTACTGCTTGAACTGTTGGGCACGCTGGTTGAGGCGGTGTTTCCCACCAGCGCGCTGGAGAAGCGCAATCAATTACGACCGCAGCCCTAGGAGGTTTTGGTCGACGGATATCCAATGTCAGGATGTTCATTCCATCTGAAAAGTTTAAGGAAGGTTTCAGTTTCGACTGATCGACCGAGGGCGGCAGCGCGCCTATTTGGTTCATTTTGTGCTACCGCCATCCCGGGAAGTTAACTACGGTCTTCTCTTCGTTATTGGTTTAAAGCGTAAATTTAAACAGGAAAAAAATATGTGTGGTATAGTTGGATATTTCGGAAAACGTAAGGCTGCAGACATTTTGGTGGATGGGCTGAGACGCCTTGAGTATCGCGGATACGACTCCGCGGGGATCGCCTGCCTGTTTGATCATAAGATCGAAGTGATTAAAAATCCGGGCAAGATTAAAGATTTGAGAACCAAAGTGTTCTCCGCGCCCAGTGAAACCGTCACGGGATCCACGGTAGGGATCGGCCACACGCGCTGGGCCACGCATGGTCCGCCCAATGAAGTGAATGCGCATCCGCACGTCGATGCCTCCGGTCGCTTTGCGTTGGTGCATAACGGGATTATTGAAAACTATAAAGATATCCGCAAAGTGCTGGCGCAACAGGGCATTGAATGTGTCACGGATACCGATTCCGAGGTGTTGGTTCAGTTGATTTCGTTCCTCTATAAAGGAAATCTTGAAGATGCGGTTAGCGAAGCGCTGCAGCAGATCAAAGGGACCTATGGTATTGTGGCCATCACGGACCATGAGCCGGGCAAACTGGTGGTGGCCCGTTGCGGCAGTCCGATTGTGATCGGTATCGGCCGCAATGAGACGCTGGTGGCCAGCGATGCGTCGGCGATCATTCCGCACACGCGCGACGCCGTCTATCTGGAAGATTTTGACATGGCGGTGATTACGGAGCAGGGCATGGAAATGTGCAGTGTATCCCGTGCGCCGGTCAGCCGGGCCATCACGGAGATGGACTGGGAAGAGGGCTCTGCCGAAAAGGGCGAGTTTGAACATTTCATGCTCAAAGAAATGTTTGAGCAGCCTCAGGCGATTCGCAATGCCATCCGGGGTCGTCTGGATTATGAAATGGGTACGGCGGTACTTTCCGGCCTTGATTTTTCCGAGCGCGATGCCGCGCAGATCAACCGCTTGCTGGTCGTTGGCTGCGGCACCTCCATGCACGCCGGCATGGTGGGCGAATATGCGGTGGAAGAGATGGCCGGTGTGAATGCTGAAGTCGAGCAGGCGGCGGAATTTCGCTACCGGAATCCGATCATTACGCCAAACGATCTAGTCGTGGCCATCAGTCAGTCCGGTGAAACGGCTGATACGCTGGCCGCGGTGCGCGAAGCCAAGCAAAAGGGGGCTCTGGTTGCCGGGCTCTGTAACGTCGTCGGTTCAACGATTGCCCGCGAAACGGGACGGGGTGTGTATCTACATGCCGGCCCGGAAATTGGCGTGGCCTCCACCAAAGCCTTCACCTGTCAGGTTTCGGTCATGTTGATGATTGCGCTTAAAATTGCACGAACCCGCCGACTGCCCGGACACGACGGAACAGAATTTGCGCGTTGGATTCAGCGCCTGCCGGAACTGGTTGAAGAAGTGCTGAAACAAAACGATGCGATTAAAGCCGTGGCGCAGAAATATGCGAAGTGTGATAATGCCTTCTTTATCGGCCGCGGCTATCTCTATCCAGTGGCCCTTGAGGGGGCATTGAAACTGAAGGAAATCAGCTATGTTCACGCTGAGGGCTATCATGCAGCGGAACTGAAACACGGCCCCATTGCGCTGCTACAGGAAAATACGCCGGTGGTTGCATTGCTGAATAATATTCCGGGCAAAGAGAAAACGTTGGGCAATGCCGAAGAATGCAAAGCGCGAAACGCGCCGGTCATTGCGGTGGTCACGGCCGGGGACGAGGGCATTGCGGACGGATTTGATGATGTCATTGTGGTGCCGGATTGTCCGCCGGCCATTTGTACGGTGCCGACCGTGGTTGCTCTGCAGCTGTTGGCGTATCATATTGCCGCGGCGCGCGGATGCGAAATCGACCAGCCGCGCAACCTGGCGAAATCGGTAACGGTGGAATAAATAGTTTCCGAATCACAAAATGCTTGGGAGAGCGTGAAGCATCCAGATGGAACTCGGAGGCTTAACATGCCGCATCATCGATTTGGATGCTCTGATTGAAGCCAAGCGAGCTGTTGGACGTGAGCGCGATATGGCTGCGGTACGAGATTTAGAGGCCATAAAAGAAAGAATGAATGAACATGATTGAAACTGCAGTAAAAGCCGCGCTTGAAGCGGGAGAAGCGATCTTGGAAATTTATGCCCGGGATTTTGAAGTTGAATTTAAAGCCGATGAATCGCCGCTGACGGAGGCGGATAAAAAATCGCACGAAATTATCGTCCAGGCCTTGGAAACCACGCCCTATCCGGTGCTCTCGGAAGAGAGTAAGGAAATTCCGTACGCAGAGCGGAAATCGTGGACGACCTATTGGTTGGTGGATCCTATTGATGGCACCAAAGAGTTCATCAAGAAAAACGGCGAATTTACGGTAAACATCGCGCTGATCGAAGATGGTGTGCCGACGATGGGTGTGGTTTTTGTTCCGGTTGAAGGCGCTCTATATCTGGGCACCGATCAAGGCGCTTTCAAAGCGGTTCAGGGCGAGCACTTCCAATCCTTGGAAGATTTGCTCGCGAAACTTCCAAACCTTGTAAACTTCCAAACTTTGGAAGTTAGTGGAGCTCCAAACGGTTCGCTCAAAGTGGTGGCCTCGAAATCGCACTGCAATGAGGAAACGCTGCAGTTTATTGCAGAGTTGGAGGCAGAATATGGCGAAGCCGAGCGCGTTTCGCGCGGCAGTTCGCTGAAGCTCTGTATGGTGGCCGAGGGAATTGCTGATATTTATCCGCGCATTGCGCCGACCTGTGAGTGGGATACGGCTGCCGCACATGCCGTAGTCGTTGCGGCCGGTGGTCGCGTTTTTGAATACCGTAACGGATCGAAAGCCGGGGAATATAAAACCGATTCGGAATCTGTTGCTGATGTTCCTTACAACAAGGAAAATCTGTTGAACCCGTATTTTGTGGTCAGTGGGCTTAAATAATTGATGAGTTTGGCTGATTTTACCTGGGAAGCCTGGTTCACGCTGGGCACCATCTTCGCGATGTTGATCGGGCTGGGGGCGACGCGCCTTCCGCCTGACTTTATCTTTCTCGGCGCTTTGGGCGCGCTGCTGGTGAGCGGTGTGCTGGATGCTGGACAGGCGCTCAACGGGTTCAGTTCGAGCGGTATGATCACGGTGGGGGTGCTCTACATTGTGGTGGCTGGTCTGAAAGAAACGGGCGGATTGAACTGGATTGGCAATGGACTGCTGGGTCGACCGAAAAGCGAGTCGCGCGGACTCATGCGTCTGATGCTTCCCGTAACCGGATTGAGCGCGTTTCTGAATAATACGCCGGTGGTGGCGATGTTTATTCCCGTGGTTGGAAGCTGGTGCCGGAAGATGAAGTTCAGCCCGTCGCACTTCCTGATTCCGCTCAGTTTTGCATCCATTTTCGGCGGTCTCTGCACGTTGATTGGAACCAGTACGAACCTAGTGTTGAACGGGCTTTATCAGGATCGTTTTCAAAATGAAGGCCTGGCCTTTTTTGAAGTCACTAAAATCGGCGTACCTTGTGCAATTGTCGGTTTTCTCTTTGTCTTTGTTTTTGCCCGGAAAGTATTGCCAGAACGCAAAACAGCTTCGGAGGTATTTGAAAATCCGCGGGAATATACGTTGGAGCTGACGGTGACATCGGGCGGCGGCTTTGATGGAAAAAGTATCGAGGCGGCTGGGCTGCGAAATCTGGATAATTGCTTCCTGGCTGAAGTGGTGCGCGGTGGCGGTGTACGCAGCGCGGTGGGGCCTGAGCTTGTACTTAAGGGCGGTGACCACCTGATTTTTGTGGGCATGATTGATTCGGTTAAAGAACTGCGTGATCTGAATGGGTTGGAACCAGCCTCCGAGTTGCTTTTTGATGTGGATGCAACGCAACAGGAGCGCTGCCTGGTTGAGGTAGTGGTTTCAAATACGTGTCCATTGCTTGGGAAAAGCATCAAAGAAGGAAATTTTAGAAAGCATTACAATGCGGTTGTAATTGCGGTGGCTCGTAATGGCGAGCGCGTGAGTGGAAAAATCGGGGAAATTGTGCTGCGTGTTGGTGATACGCTATTGGTTGAATCGCATGCCGGTTTTATTCCGCGTCAGCGCGATTCTCACGATTTTCTCCTCGTTGGTCAGGTGGAGGACTCTCGTCCGATCCGCCATAAAAAGGGCCCGCTTGCGATTGCCATTTTGATTTTGATGGTGGTTTTGGCCGGTACATCTGTGCTTAGTATGTTGAAGGCCTCGGTCTTGGCCGCGTTGCTGATGGTGGCGACCGGATGTTGCACCATGGGATCGGCGCGGAAAAGCGTGGAGTGGCAGGTGCTGCTGGTGATTGGTTCGGCGCTGGGTATTGCCGCGGCGATGGCTTCCACGGGTTTGGCGGAAGGGTTGGCCCGGGGACTGGTTGCGCTTGCTCCGGGAAATCCGGTGGCATCGTTGGCTTTGATTTATCTGGGCACGGTGCTCTTTACCTTGCTGATTACAAATAATGCCGCCGCAGCGCTTATTTTTCCGGTCGCCATGGAAACGGCCGCGTCACTTGAGGTCAGTTATATGCCCTTTTTGATGACGACCATGATGGCGGCATCGGCCAGTTTTATAACCCCGATGGGATATCAGACGAATCTGATGGTCTACGGTCCGGGCGGCTATCGGTTTTTAGATTACAGCCGATTGGGCATTCCGCTGACCTTTATTCTGGCCACCATAACCATCGTTTTAGTGCCAATTATTTGGCCTTTTACGTAAAATTTTTGATATACGTATTAAACCACGCGTGTATTGCATGAATAAAATGAGTATTTATTATAGACATAATCATGCTATCTCGATAGGAATACTCACCTTTACGAAATCGAAGACGCAATATTGGAGAGAAAAATGAGCGGTTACAATCTATCGCATCTAAAACAGCTTGAAGCGGAAAGTATTCATATTATCCGCGAAGTCGCAGCCGAATTTGACAACCCGGTCATGATGTATTCGATCGGAAAAGATTCATCGGTCATGCTGCATCTGGCCCATAAAGCTTTTGCTCCTGGGAAAATTCCTTTTCCGTTGCTGCATGTGGATACCCAGTGGAAATTCCAGGAAATGTATAAGTTCCGTACGTTGATTGCGGAAAAATACGACGTGGATATCAAGGTGTGGATCAATCCGGATGGGAAAGACAAAGTAAATCCCTTTGATTATGGTTCTGAGAAACATACGCAGATCATGAAGACCGATGGTCTCAAACAGGCGCTGAATCATTATAAATTTGATGCCGCGTTCGGCGGTGCTCGTCGTGACGAAGAAAAGAGCCGTGCCAAAGAGCGCGTCTACAGTTTCCGGAATGAGTTCCATCAGTGGGATCCGAAAAATCAGCGTCCTGAACTGTGGAATCTGTATAACGCCAAGATCAACAAAGGGGAATCGATCCGCGTGTTCCCGCTGTCGAACTGGACCGAGCTGGATATCTGGCTGTACCTCCTGCGTGAAGATATTCCGATTGTACCGCTGTATTACGCGGACAAACGTCCATGTGTAGAACGCGATGGAACATTGATTATGGTTGATGATGACCGCATGCCGTTGAAAGAGGGTGAAATCCCCGAAATGACCAAAGTGCGCTTCCGTACACTCGGCTGCTATCCGCTGACCGGTGCGGTGGAATCAGAAGCAGAGACGGTTGAGGAAATCGTGCAGGAGATGCTCCTGACCACGACCTCCGAACGCCAGGGCCGCGTAATTGATGGTGATAACTCTTCCATGGAAGATAAGAAAAAAGATGGCTACTTCTAAATCCGTCAGTTTTAGGTGTTAAGCATTAAGTTTTAAGAAATTTAGCTCCAGTGGAGCGGAGAACGAAGTTATGAGCGAACCAACGTATAAAATTCAGGAAGAAGAGCTGATTCGCAGCGACATCGCTGAATATTTGAACCGGCATGAGACGAAAGATCTGTTGCGTATTCTGACCTGTGGGTCAGTCGACGATGGTAAATCCACCTTGATCGGTCGTCTGCTCTATGACAGCCATATGATCTATGAAGATCAGCTGGAAAAAGTGGCCAAAGATTCCAAGGTCTATGGCACAACGGATGAAGATTTTGACCCGGCGCTGCTGACGGACGGCCTCAAGGCAGAGCGCGAGCAGGGAATTACGATTGACGTGGCCTACCGTTATTTTTCGACCGACAAACGGAAATTCATCATTTCGGATTGTCCCGGTCATGAACAGTATACCCGTAACATGGCTACCGGTGCATCCACCTGTAACTTGGCGACGATCCTGATTGATGCGCGTTATGGGGTCATCACGCAGACCAAACGTCACAGTTTTATCTGCTCGTTGCTGGGCATTAAGCACGTCGTTGTTGCAGTGAATAAGATGGATCTCGTGGATTGGTCGGAAGAGAAATACAACGAAATCGTAAAAGACTATAATGCATTTGTTTCGCGGCTTGGATTCTCCGACATTCACTTTATTCCGATGTCGGCCCTCAAGGGCGATAATGTGGTGGATCATAGCGAAAATCTGGCGTGGTATGATGGGCCAACGTTCCTTCACCACTTGGAAAATGTGAATATTTCCACCGACCGGAATCTGATTGATATGCGCTTCCCGGTGCAGTATGTCCTGCGTCCGAATCTCGATTTCCGTGGGTTCAGCGGAACGATGGCATCGGGGGTTGTGCGCGTGGGTGATGCAGTGGCCAGCTTGCCGTCGCGTCAGACGTCTAAGATCAAAGAGATTTACGGCCCGGACGGAACGATGCAGGAGGCCTTTGCTGGTCAGGCGATCACGGTCACATTGGAACACGAAATCGATGTTTCCCGTGGCAACATGCTCGTTCCGGTGAACAATGTTCCACACATTGGAAATGAGTTCGAGGCGATGGTGGTCTGGATGCATGAAGGTGCTGCAGAAGCAGGTAAAAGCTACCTGATCAAGCATACTTCCGCTATAGTTCCAGGCGTGTTGTCTGATATCCGCTATAAGGTGGATGTGAATTCCATGAAGCGTGATAAGAATGTTGAGGAAACGGTCACGTCACTTGAATTGAATGAAATCGGCCGTTGCCACATTACCCTTCATCGACCCATTGCCTTTGATCCTTACGATAAAAATCATGGCACGGGAGCGTTCATCATGGTCGACCGACTTTCGAATGTGACCATCGGTGCCGGTATGATTGTGGATCGTATTGTCTCCAAACCGGGACATGGTAAAGATCCGGTAAGCCGAAATATTGTGAAGAGCGAAAGTCTGGTTAGTGCTGACGATCGCGCAAAACTTCTGGGCCAGAAGGGGGCCACCATCTGGCTCACCGGCCTGAGTGGCTCCGGGAAGTCGACCGTTGCTCAGCAGCTTGAAAAAGAACTGATGGCGCAGGGGCACCTTTGCTATATCCTCGATGGCGATAATGTGCGCCATGGTCTGAATCGTGATCTCGGCTTCTCCATGGAAGACCGCAAAGAAAATATCCGCCGAATCGCAGAGGTGGCCGCGCTGATGAATAACGCCGGCATCATCGTGATCACCTCCTTCATATCGCCCTATATTTCCGACCGTGCTGCGGCGCGTGAGGTCATCGGTGATGATGCCTTCGTGGAAGTCTTCATCGATACACCACTTGAGATATGTGAGCAACGTGATCCGAAAGGCCTTTATAAAAAGGCCCGCACAGGTGAGATTCAGCAATTTACCGGCATCAGCGATCCGTATGAACCCCCGCAGGATGCTGAGCTCAGCATGGATACCCAGAATATTGAGCCGGATGCCGCGGCGTCGCTCATCATCGACGACCTGAAGAGCAGGGGTGTTTTGACGAAGGGATAGTCGGGAAAGCGATCTGGATGGTGCGTTTAGTATTGTTTAATAGTAAATAATACTAGCCTTTTCTTGCAAAAAGTAATTCAGAACTACTCCGTATTTGTTTAATCTGTTCGATATTTTAACAGATCAGAATAAAAAAGGAGCGGGGAATGAAAACGTGGAGTTGGTTTGTGCTCAGTGCATTCGGTCTATCGGTGCAAGCCGGGACCCTCGTGTTTGAGGGGTCCGGTACAACACCGGTCACTGGTGATTTGATCGATGGAACAAAAGATGTCGCTCTGACGACTAATGTGGTTGAAATCTCAGATTTACAAATCACGGCGCAATCGGGCAGTGATCGACATAAACTGAACAATACAGATTCTTCCATATCATTTGGTATTGATGATATTGATGCTACTTCAGAAACGGAGCATACCACCCGATTTGATTTCGGAGAAAAAATGATCCTCTCCTTTAATAAAAAGGTTCGGATCTCGGAAATTAACTTTGTCGGGTTCAGTTCGAATGCTGTTTTTATGGTTGGGATAACCAATCAACCGGCAGTGGTGATCGCCGATGCTGACCTGGGGAGCTTCGATACTTATGCCTGCGACCTCGAAATTGATGCCAACCACGCGATAGAATTTTCCGTTGGTAACACCAACAGCGTAATCGGACTTCAAACCATTGATCTTGAAGTTTTAGACGGTTCCGGCGACCTGATATTGAGTATGGAAAGATCCAATGATTGGATCAATGTTGTTGCAGACTTTGACGGGCTTGCTGTCACCAACTATGTGCTGCAGACGTCGACCAACCTTACTTCCAATGTTTGGAACACGGTGACAGGTTCATTCAATACCGATACAAACTGGAGTTTTAATACGACGAACTCCGTGGAGTTTTTCAGAGCCGCTGTGCCTGAATGATCGAGCGTAGTTTTGGTTCAGGATAATCGCCCTTTGAAGTCATTATCTAAAATACTGAATATCCTTTTTTTATCCGCAGTGCTGATCGGAATTCCGCAGTTCAGCTTCTCGGTGCCGGAAGAAATCTCAGTGCAGGCGGGATATCTCAAAGCGATTCTCGCCCAGGCGGACGAGGCCTATTTTAACCGCGATGAATCGATCATGGGCAACGAGGCCTATGACGCGTTGCGCCGACGCTATGATCAACTGGTGGCCGACTATCCGGAGTTGGCCGAAAATGCCGGGGTCGGGGCGGCAGACGAGCGCAACACGGTGCCGCATCAAAAACCGGTACTGAGTCTTAAAAAAGCCTATGCAGACTCTGACGTTGAGGCCTTTATTGAGTCTTGCGGAACGGAATCTCTTTTTTGTGTTGAGCCAAAGATCGATGGTTTAACCATTGTACTGCACTATCAGAACGGCGTATTGGTTCGGGCACTGACACGGGGCGACGGAAAAAACGGGCAGGATGTCACGCGGGAAGCCATGGCCGCTGGCTGTGTGCCGACCACGCTGAAGGGAAAGCCGTCCAGTTTATGTGTACGTGGAGAGCTCTATTTTACACAGGAAGCCTTTGAAAAACTGAATGCCCGAAGAGCTTCAGACGGTAAAAAAACGCTCAAGAGTGCGCGGAGCTCGGCCTCCGGAACCCTGCGACTGTATGATTATGCCGAAATTTCGCGCCGCGGTCTGAGTCTGAGCATCTACGAATGGATCGAAAGCGATCTTGTGCCGTCCACCCATCAGGAAGCGATGGCTATTTTATGGGAGCTGGGGCTGCCCACCATTGAGTCAGTTGCGGTGCCGGCGGATCAGCTGCTCGGCGAAATCGCGCGGCTCAATGGCCGGCGTTCGGGTCTGCCCTTCGAAACCGATGGCATTGTGATCAAAGTCAATGACCGGCACCGATTTAATGATATGGGAGCCACGGCGCATCATCCCCGTGCTGCGCTGGCTCGGAAATATAGAAGTAAACCGGAGCTTACGCAATTATTACGTGTGGAGTGGTCGCAGAGCGACGCCGGAAAATGGACGCCCGTGGCGCATTTTGTTCCGGTCGAAATGGGGGGTGCGACGCTACAATCGGCCACTCTCCACAATGAAAATCATCTGCGCGCCCTCGATCTTCGAATCGGCGATTGGATCCAGGTCATACGCGCCGGCGGAACCGTCCCCGAGATTATCGGGGTCTGCACCGAACGCCGCACCGGAAAAGAAAAACCAGTGCCGGGTATTCCAGAAAAAGAGTCAGCAGAAGAATAGGAGATGAGCGTAATGAATATAAAAGTGGCATGTTTAGGACTGCTTGTAACGTTTCCAATCATTGGAACTGCGGACGTAACGTTCGATCTTCTGGGTAACAGCGGTATGTTCTCGATCGCCGACGGACAATCAGTGGTCACGGTCACCAATAACGGAATTGTAGCCACACTGGAGGCATCGGAAGGCGTACTGAACCAGAATGCCGGAAGTTTTGGCGTGAACGGCCCCGGTTCGGAAGATGATGCCGCCTTTATGAACCTGGGGCAGTACATCGACATAACCTTCGATCAAAGCGTGACCTTTAACAATGTTAAGGTATCCGACTGGGGCAATGACAGCGCAGCAGAAATTCAGCTGGGTATAACCACCTTCACCAACCAAGGTTTAATTGGCTCCGGCATCACGACCTACACTTTTATCGTAAACTACAGAGAGACCGTCCGTATCATCGCAACCGGGGAGTCAGATAACG
>CAKZQV010000546.1 GCA_937141895.1 uncultured Verrucomicrobiota bacterium | reverse complement strand
TTCACCGGGAACGCCCGTCGGGGTCAGCGGAAGTTCCAAACCATTGACTGAAATCGCGTGGCGTTGCTCGATAATGCCGGTCGCTTTAATTTGCATGCGCTCCAGCGAGGAGTCCACATAACGCGCCGTTCCGCCGCCGCCGGCTTCTTCGCCCAGCACCAACCAGGGTTCGATCGCCTGACGCAGTTCAATATTTACGCCGTCATAATCGACGGTTCCAATGACGGGGAAACGGAATTCAAAATGCGTCGTAAACCAATCCTGCTGGAACGGGAATCCACCTGTGTTCAGTGTATCGATCACTTTGCCGAAATCTTCGCGAACAAAGTGCGGCAGCAGGAAGCGGTCATGCAGATGCGTGAGCCAACGGGTCATGGGCGCTTCGTAGGGGTTTTCCCAGAAATGGGCAATCAGGGCCCTGATCAAGAGCTGTTGAGTCAGGCTCATGCGGGCATGTGGTGGCATTTCAAATCCACGAAATTCCACGAGTCCCAATCGTCCGGTCGGGCTGTCCGGTGAGTAGAGTTTATCGATGCAGAACTCGGCGCGGTGCGTATTGCCCGTCAGGTCGGTCAGCAAGTGCCGGAGCACGCGGTCCACCAGCCATGGCGGAATATTGGGATCACCCATTTTGGGAATTTGTCGGAAAGCCAGTTCCATCTCATAAGCCGCATCGGGCCGTCCTTCATCAACGCGTGGTGCCTGCGAGGTGGGCCCCATGAATAAACCACTGAACAGATAGCTGAGCGATGGGTGATTCAACCAGAATCCGATGAGAGATTTGAGCACATCCGGTCTACGCAGGAAGGGAGAGTCTGCCGGGGTTGCGCCGCCGACCACCACATGGTTGCCGCCACCGGTTCCGGTATGTTTTCCGTCGACCTGAAATTTATCGGTGCGTACCAGCGTCAGCCGCGCTTCCTCATAAAGCACCGTGGTATTTTTAACCATTTCGCGCCAGGAATAGGCGGGCTGAATGTTGACTTCAATCACGCCCGGATCCGGCGTAACTTTCATGTATTCGATACGCGGATCGTTAGGCGGGGTGTAGCCTTCGATCAAAACCGGTTTTCCTACAATAGCCGCCGCATGTTCCACAGCATTCAGCAGATCAAGGTAATCCTCGATGGTGTAGGCCGGCGGCATAAAGATATAGAGCCGTCCGTCGCGCGCTTCCACGCAGAGTGCGGTTCGCAGGACCCAGTCGGCGGACTGGCCGGGTTCAGGAAGTACATCGTGGCGGGGCAGTGGCTCATCCACCATTTCTTCGACTGAATTTTTTCCACGGTCTGGAAGTTTGCGTTCATCGTCCGGATGTTGCGCCACAACGACGGACCGGCGGCCCGGAAGCGGTGGCTGCCGCCAGGAAGGATCCGGAGGAACTGTTGGATCCAGATCTTCCTGTTTTGCCCAGGGCAGACTTTCCAGCGGAAGACGGAGGCCGAGCGGGGAATCGCCGGGCATCAAATAGAGCTGTTTTCCGCGCAGCATCCAGAGGCCGCTCTGCCATCCCCATGCCTGTTTTTCCAAAGGCAGGACAAAACCAACTGGATTATTCAATCCGCGGTTAAACACCCGAAGCAGTTGTTCGCGCTCCTGCGGATCGTCCAGCTTGCTATCCAGCGGGTCCACGTTGACCGGAAGCTCCCGTTCACGCAGGGCATATTTTACCGGATCTTCGTAAGCTGGATGAATATATTTTCGGTCGACCTTCAGCTGCCGGGTCAACTCTTCGGAGAGTTCGAGGGCGTCTTTATGGGTGAAGCCATAATCGGCATCTTCGGTTCCCATCAATTCTTCGCGTTCCCAAATCGGAACGCCGTCTTTGCGCCAATAGAGGCCCAGCGCCCAACGGGGCAGCGGTTCTCCGGGATACCATTTGCCCTGTCCAAAATGAAGCATCCCACCGGGGGCGAAACGTGTGCGCAGCCGGCGAATCAACTCTTCCGACATCGGTTTTTTGGTGGGACCGACAGCTTCGGTGTTCCACTCTTCGCCTTCGAGGTCGTTGGCGGAAACAAAGGTGGGTTCGCCACCCATGCTGAGTCGGACGTCTGCGGCATCCAGTTTCTTGTCCACCTCATCGCCGAGGTCGAGAATCGATTGCCATTGCCCTTCGGTATAGGGTTTGGTCACGCGCGGATCTTCGTGGATGCGGGTGACTGACATCTCCACATTAAAAGTGGTCTCGCACATCGTGATGGCGCCTTCGACCGGCGAAGCATGCCGGGCATCGGCCGAGGCAGTCAGGGGAATGTGCCCCTCGCC
>CAKZQV010000545.1 GCA_937141895.1 uncultured Verrucomicrobiota bacterium | reverse complement strand
CGCGTTTCGGTTTCCTTCTGATTATCGGTGCTGACGGTGACATCGCACGACGGGTCAATATCGTGAAGGATTTTCACAACGCATTCCAGAATGGCTTCATCGCCCACATTATTACGGCCAAACGGAACTCCGCCGAGCAGCACCTTCACCGTGTTCATGCGCTTCTTGTGCCATGCAGATGGGGCTTTTAAAAGCCCCCTTTACAACATATTATTCTGCCATGGAAAATTATCCGAACATTGGAAAACTGTTACTCGCCAGTCAATCGCCAAGGCGGCGCGAACTTCTGGACTCACTCGGCATTGAATTTGACGTCCACGCCCCGAACGTTGATGAGTCGGTATTGGCGAGTGAAAAACCGCGTGCATTTGCCGAAAGGCTGGCCGGGGAGAAAGCGGCGGCGATTTCAGCGGATCCAAAAACGGTCATTCTGGCGGCCGATACTATCGTTGTGCTCGGCGATTGGATTCTCGGCAAGCCAGCAGATGACCAACATGCCTTCGACATGCTGAACCGGCTGTCCGGGCATACGCATGAAGTCATCACGGGCGTATGCCTTCGGCGTGGAGACCGCAATGTAATCTTTTCTGTCACCACGAAGGTGATGTTCCGAACATTGGAAAAAGGGGAAATCCTGCGCTATATTGCAACCGGATGTCCGATGGATAAGGCGGGGGCGTATGCCATTCAGGGCGGCGCAGCACATATGGTTAAAGAGATTCACGGATCGTATACGAATGTGGTGGGCCTACCCCTGAGTGAGGTGCATGAAAAACTGCTTTCACTTTGATTCCGGCATTGTTCTAGCTATAAGAGTGACAGGTTAAATCTTCGAATAATTTATGCTGAATTACCAAACCAGAAAACTGAATGTGTTGTGCACGGCTTTTGTGCTCATGGCCGGCGCACTTTTTGCACGGGATGCAGGTGCCGCAACGATGGACATGTACCCTTTATCCGACCAGATGATGATTGTTCTTCTGTCCGCGCTCACTCTCCTCCTCATCGGCATGCTCATGTATCACCGTCAGATGCAGACGAAACTCAGTGCAACATCCGAATCACGGTTAAACAACCAGACCCATATTCGCCTCATGGGCGACCATCTGCCAAATGTAATGATTTTTGAACTGTCTTATACGGACAATGCCACTTTCCGCTTCTCCTATCTGAGTCAAGGGTGCAAAGACCTTTTGGGCTTCAGCCGCGAACAGGTGCTGGCCGATGCCCAACTCGGCTATGATCATGTCTATGAAGAAGACCAGCCACTACTGCTTGAAGCCTTCAACCAATCCCAAACCCATCTTTCTGCCGCCCATCTTGAGCTACGGGTTCTAGACAAGGAGGGCAACCTGAAATGGCTCAGCATCAGCGCTGTTCCGCATCAGGACGAAGACGCACTGATCTGGAACGGATTAATTCAGGACATCACACCAAACAAAGAGATCGAGGATGCCCTGCTCGAAGAGAATCGGAACTTCCACAACCTCTTCGAAACGATTGATGACCTCATGATCGTTTGTGATATGGACGGCCAGCTGTTGCACTCCAACCCCGCGGTTGTCCAGCGACTGAACTACAGCACGGAAGATCTGAAGTTGATGAGCATTTATGAGCTGTTTCCCGATACAGCAAAAGATGACATCTATCAGGTTATGGCCACCATTCAGAGCACACGCTCCACGTCCGCCGGCATGCCGCTGCAGATTAACGGCGGCGGGGTGATTCCTGTTGAGATGAGTGTCTTTCAGGGCTTCTGGAAAAATAAACGGGCGGTATTCGCCATTGCACGCGATGTGGCCGGCCGCCAGCAGGCCGAAAACGCCCTGCGTGAATCACAGCAGATGCTTCAGTTGATCATGGATACCATTCCCATGTCGGTCTTCTGGAAAGACAAAGATTCCATCTATCTGGGATGCAACAAAACCTTTATCCGCGAATGCGGGCTCGAGCAATATGAAGATGTTGTGGGCAATAACCCCTACGACCTGTTTCCGTCGGACCTTGCGGCGGCGATTATTGACCGCGACCAGGATGTCATTCGAAACAACCAGCCCCTGTTTCACTTTACCCAGTCCCATACAAAGCACGATGGTAGCATCGGCTGGCGTGAGATCAGCAAAATACCCCTGCGAGATAAAGAGGGCCGGGCCGTCGGCGTGCTCGGGGTATGGCGAGACATCACCGAACAAAATCGGGCTGAAGAACGCCTTAAGCGTACCCTCGAAGACATGGAACGCTTCAACCAGCTCATGCGGGGGCGCGAACGGCGCACTCTTGAACTTAAAGCGGAAATCAACGACCTTCTCAAGGCGTTGGGCCGAACAAAAAAATATCGAACCACCACGGATGACCTAGAATGAGGGATAAGCCCCACAAACGTTACAGAGGTTTTATTCTGGCAGCAACAGCCTATGTTACTGGCGCGTTTCTCTTTTCCGTATGGTCCTATACCTCCCATCGCAGTGAGAGGCTTGCGTTCATCGACAAATCGCTACTCGATACCGCCGTCGCCACGCGGGAAATTGTCCGCCCCGAACTGATCTCATTCGCTTCTGACCATCCGATACATGACGAAACACTCTCTACCGATATTCAATCCAGGCTGATGCGGCTGGTCCGGAACGGTCGATTCACCAGCATTGGTGTGGCCCATGTGCATCCAAACCAAATCGAACTCATGATGACCGGATGGGGAGAAGGCGATGAACTGCATGAAGAATCCATCAACGAACACCTGGAACATGAGCTCGCCAACCTGTCCAAAGGCGGGCAACACGAAATATCCCTGTTTACGATGACCAATCTCCCTCAGGGATCCGTGCGGGTCGCCGTGGCATATGATGCCAAAAACGAACACCAGGGCACAGCATACATCGTGGTCCAGCACAGCAGCATGATTAAGGAGGAGCTGGGCGTCCCGATGCTCGGCTTGACGGCCGCGGGGATGGGCCTGCTGATTTTGGCGATCCCGCTCATACCTCTTCTAAACCGATCAAATAAAGTAAATTCCACTAATCTCTCGGTGATGAATGATCAGTTGCAACACGACATGAATCAGCAGAAATCCCGCGAGGACGAACTCAAAGATGCCATTCGCGATCTCGAGCGATTCAATGCCGTTTCCGCTGGCCGGGAATCGCGTATCATTGAACTAAAAGCAGAAGTCAATGATCTGCTCGAACAGCTCAATCGAACCAAACGCTACAACATCGACCGAATTGATTAACCATGAAAAACGGACGGCTTAACAAACCTGAAATCAAAGGCCGACTCGCCAGCATGCTTGCGGCAGGGCTCACCATCATGGCCCTGATCTTTGCCGCTCTACTCTTTTATATTTTCCGGTCCGGCACCAGCAATGTTCCGTTGCTCGTCTCCACCGCCATCTTCATGATCATCGTGCTCGGCTATCTGCTGGGCCATGTCATTGGTCATAAGCTCGAGCAGGAGGAATACTCCCGCAACTGCGAAATTCATGACAACCTGAAAGTTGTTCAGGAACTCATGAAAGCCAATGAATATCTGGAAACCGAAACGCTCGACCTGAAAAAACACCGCAAGGCCCTGCTCAGCATCATGGAGGATGCAGAGCGTTATAACGAAGAACTCAAGCGAGAAATCATCGAGCGCAAACGTCTTGAATCCGAAGCGGCTAAAGCTCGCGACAATATGGACCTCATACTCCATGGCGGAGACCTTGGATACTGGGACTGGGATATCATCAACAATACCAACTCCTATAACGAACGCTTCGGCGTCATTCTCGGATACCGCCTGGCCGACCTGACTCCAGAAATGGACTGGCGAAAAGTGCATACCCATCCTGATGACTATGAAACCCTAAACCAGACACTGACGAATCATCTGGATGGAAAAACAGACACCTACACCTGTGAATACCGGTTGCAGCGCGGTTCCTATGATTGGATCTGGGTTCTCGACCGCGGGCGCATTATTGAGCGGAGCGAAGACCAGTTGCCCAAACGCATGGTCGGCACGCTGCTCGATATTACCGACCGTAAGGAATATGAACTCGAAATGAAAGAGGCCAACCGCCTGCTGGACAAACGCAGTCGCGAGCTCGAAGAAAATCAGCACATCATTATGGGAATGATGGAGGACGCCAACGACGCCCGCGAAAGTCTCGAAGGGGCTAACCGGCAGCTGCTTGTCGCCCGTGAACGTGCAGAGCAGGCCACCCGCGCAAAATCAGATTTCCTTGCCAGCATGAGCCACGAGATCCGCACGCCCATGAATGGCATTATCGGTACTGCAAGCCTCCTCTACGATTCCCATCTCACCCCCGAGCAGAGGGAATACCTACGCATTATCCAGACCTCCGGCGACACCCTCCTGACCCTGCTGAACGACATTCTCGACTTCTCCAAAATCGAGGCCGGAAAACTGGACCTTGAACTACAGCCCTTCGACCTGCGGGAAGCGTGCGAGCAGATCATCGAGTTGCTGGCACCAACAGCGCTTGAAAAAGGAATCGATCTTGTCCTGCGTTTCACGCCGAACACCCCGGCCTTTGTAGTGGGCGATGCTGGCCGTATCCGGCAGGTGCTCATGAACCTTGCCAGTAATGCCCTTAAATTTACCCGCAATGGATATGTCTATATTGACGTCGAAGCCGTGGCCGGGACCGAAAAAGAGGCCGCCATCAACTTTACCGTCAAGGATACCGGCATCGGGGTTGCGCGCGAAAAGCTCCCCCAGTTGTTCCAGAAATTCTCACAGGGCGACTCCTCCACCACTCGCGAGTATGGTGGAACCGGACTCGGGCTCGCCATTTGCAAGCAACTGGTCAGCCTCATGGGCGGAAAGATCGGCATGGACAGCGAATTGGGCAAAGGCTCTGCATTCTGGTTCCGGCTCAACCTTCCGGTCGCCAGCCGCTCTCGCAAGGCAGAAATCGATAAGACGATATTCAATGGC
>CAKZQV010000544.1 GCA_937141895.1 uncultured Verrucomicrobiota bacterium | reverse complement strand
TGTGGGCTGCGCCCTGCTCGTGACGGACCAGAATAAATTTGATCTTCGTATTAGTTGTAACCAGCGCGTCGAAAATTGGAATCGCCGCACCGCCGGAATAGCCGAATATATATTCAACTCCTTCGCTTTCCAGGCATCGAATCAGCGCCTGGCCGCCTTCCATTACAGTATTTGACATATTTTTACCTCCAAAAACCCACGCATCATAAAACATGCGTTTATTTTGTCAATATTTTTGACCAAACAATAATAACACCCGAAAACAGTTATTTTTTTCGCATACAAAAACGAAACATAGCCGGTTAATGGTAAATTTTAAAACCTAAAAGACGTAATCAAACCCATAGATGGCGTAGCATCATATTCTCTTTGATATATATTTTGCCCTCTCTCATCATCTGCACTTAACTTTCCATCAAAATTATATCCAATAATTGCACTTATGTGTCCGCTAGGATAAAAAAAGTACCCGATAGTTCCAATAATTGGGATATTTCGATCTTCACCCACTCCATTTTTTGCTAAACCTTCGCCGTTCAGCCGAAACCTTTTATCCTCATAACGCGTAGTGATAGAAAATTTCCATTTTTTTGAATAATCATAAACCATCGATAATCCCGGTCCCGCCGTCGCGGCAAAACCGCCACCGGTCTCAAGGCTTAATTTTTCCGTAATATTCCAGTTCACCAAAAGCACCGGAAAATATTGTGTATTTTCCTCGATCTGGCCGGCGGCCAAAAATGCGGGACCTAACGTCAGGCGATCACCAAATCGATAAGAAACCCCGCCGAAAAAAGTCCCCACCAGGGCATCGTCCAGATCCGTCCCTGCTTCCCCATACGACCGCAGGGACGGCCCGGCAAAAAGAACCCATTTTTCATCCAACGCCCAACGGGCAAAAAGACCAAGGCGATAATTATCGATATTGTTCCACGGTTCAGTGCCGAGGCCGGAGAACCGATAATCGTCCTGCCCATACCCCGCTGAAACCGCAACCATTCGGTCAAATGCCCACATTCGGGCCATACCGACTTCCATAAAATAACGGTTAACATCAAATGAACCGCCCCCCTCCATGTCGGTTTCAAAATTATAGACCGAACCCGCTTTTATGGAGGGTCCCCAACGGGGAAACGAAAAACGCGGGGCCTCATTCGTTTGCCCGAAAGCAAACGAAGACACAGTAAGTAGACAAAACGTCAGTACGAATTTCATATGCAACATGATTCCTGAAACCAAAAAAGAAAACCACATAAATGCTGAAAATCATATCCCAACACGCTTAAAGTTCCCTTATGGAAAGCAAAACTTACATCCAAGCATTGGAAACCGTGCGCGATGGCGACTGGGACCGGGCGCATCGCATCGTTCAGGAAATCAACACCCCGGAAGCCGCATGGATTCATGCCTACCTTCACCGGGTGGAGGGCGATCTCGGGAACGCCGCCTATTGGTACCGTCGGGCCGGCCGCCCGGAATGTACCTCCCCCTTAGAAGAAGAGTGGCAGGAAATTTTCGGCGCGCTGAACACTTTTCATTAAAAAGCCCAACGTCGACTGAGTTCCAACAATCGGAAATCATCCATCTAAAATCAAAAATGGTTACATCCGCACGCGATCACTGAGCAGCAGAATATCTTTCAACTGCTCTTCATTCTTGGCCCGAGTCCAACGTGTTTCAAACTCCGGATGCTGTACCATATGTGCAATGGCCGCGAGCGCCTTCAGATGCATATTCCGCATATCTTTACTGCCGACAATCACAAAGAAGGCCTTCACAGAAACATCATTTTCAAATGAAATGCCTTCACGGCTTCGGACCAGCTCGATTTTAAAGAGCCCTTCACCATCGACAATAATATGGGGAATAGCCACAAACGGGGTCAGCACGCAACTGCCCTGCTCCTCGCGCTCAATAAAGCGCGCCTTGATTTCTGCGGCGGAGTGGTCCAGCTCAGCCTCGAGCGATTCCGATACCACCCGAAGCAATTCCGCCTGATCTGCCCCAGGAGCCAGATCAACTGCTTTGGCATTTTTCAGCACCTCATCGAACTCGTCATGCACCAGCTCATCCCGCTTATGGAGCACCTCATATAGTTCTTTTTCCAGCGAATCCGTCGTGAGACGCCTGTTCGTTAAACTCTCAACGATATGGAGCAAAGCATACTCCATATCCGAACGCTTTCGGCCATAGAAATAATAAATCAACAAGCCAAAGACCACAAAGCCGAGGCTGATCTCAATGGCCGCCATCCCCATATCAATGATCAGCAGTGAAAAACTGATAATCCCGAAAAGCGGAAGCCAGGGACAGAGCGGAACCCGGTAGGTCGGGCGATAATTCGTCAGTTTACTATGCCGCATCACCAGCACGGCCGTTGCCGATAAAATATAGGCGCTGATCACCACGGCAGATGCCGCCTTGACCAATTTTTCGATATCCAGCAGCAGAGACAGCAGAATAATCGCCGAAGTCATGATGATGGCAATCATCGGCTCGCCCCGCTTATTGACCTTGGCGAAAAAAGTAGGCAGCAGCTTATCGCGCCCCAATGCGAGCGGATAGCGCGATGCAGACATGATCCCGGCATTGGCCGTCGTGACAAACGCCAGAACGGCCGCAACTGTAATCGAAACATATCCGACCGGACCGATCAACAACCGGGCCGAATCTGCAATAGGGGTATAGGAACCGGCCAGCCGCTCCCCGGGCAGCACACCTATCGTCACCACGAGCAGAAATGCATATAGCAGTGTTATTGCAATCGTAGCCGCAATAAATCCTGCCGGAATATTTTTTCTGGGATTACGAACTTCTTCCGCAATAGTCGCGGTCTTAAGTAGTCCGCCGAAAGAGACAAAAACAAATCCCGCCGTGGAAAGAACACCTTTCAGCCCGCCATCCTCTGCCATAAACGGAGTAAAATGCGACCCCTCCAAATTCGGCATACCGATCACCAGATAGCCGCCGAGCAGGGTAAAGAGCAGTGCCACAAGTAAGACTTCGAACTTAGCCGCGGCCTCTGCCCCGCGAATATTTAATATGGCAAACAGAACGGTCACCGGAGCCGCCGTCGCAAATAGCGGAATTTTTTCAGCACTGATCAGATAGATGACCTCAGCCAAACCAAAAATCGCAAAAGCGGTCTTCAGGGACAAAGCAAACCAGCTCAGCAAACCCGATACCGTTCCAATCAAAGGTCCGAGGCTACGCGTTAAAAAATAGTAATCCCCACCCGCCTTCGGCATGGCGGTGGCCAACTCAATCACGCTCAACACCCCGATCAATGCCAGCGCGCCGGCAATGAGATACGATAAAATCATGGCCGGCCCGATCTGAGCAAAGGCCAATCCCGGCAGCACAAAAATACCGGAACTGATCATCGCACCCGATGCAATGCAGAAGACATCGATAAAACCCAAACCTTTTTTCATGTACGCGATTCCTTCTGTTTATGCTGAACCAACTGACCGCAGGCCGCGGCAATATCCGAGCCCAAGGAGTACCGAAGTGTGACATTAAACCCGGACGCTTTCAAGTGATCTGCAAACTGCGTGCGCTCCGCTTCCGGTGTGCCGCGCAGGTTGCTTCCGGGATATTCGTTGAACGGGATAATATTAATGTGTACCGGAATGCCCTGCAGATACTCTTCCAATGCCTGGAGATCCTCCGGCCGATCATTCACGCCCGCAAGCATCAGATATTCAATCATGACTTTGCCATGCCGGGACGCGGCAACGAGAGTTTCCCGAATCTGCTCAAGCGGATAAACGCGCGCCTGCGGCATCATGCGTTGACGCACCTCCTGAACCGCCGAATGTAGACTCAGCGCCAGATGCACATCGGGATAGGTCGAGGTAAATTCCTCCATCGCATTCGGTATTCCAACCGTCGAAACCGTGATGCGCGAGGCGGCGAGATCATACAGTTTCGGATCCATCATCATTTCCAAGGATTGGAATACAAAATCCGTATTCAACAGCGGCTCTCCCATCCCCATAAAAACGACATTCCGGATCGAACGCCCCTCCGGCTTCAGCATCCGGTTGGCTTGTGTGATTTGATCCAGAATTTCAGCCACCGTCAGATTTCGCGTGAACCCCATTTTTCCCGTGGCGCAGAATGAGCAATAACACGCGCAGCCCACCTGCGATGAAATACAAATGGAGATCCGCCCCGATTTCGGTCGCAGCACCACGCTTTCGATCAGGTGCCCATCATGCGTTTTAAAAATCAGTTTACTGGCCTGATCAATTTCAGAGTCGTGCCGCTCGGCCATTTCCAGACATTGGAAGGTAATGTGTTCATCAAAATCTGCACGCACCTCTTCCGGCAGAACAGCCAGCGCGTCTTTCCAATCATTGGAACTTTTGAACAGTGCATTTCGAAATAACTTCATGCGATGCGGCTGCACGGCATTCCGACTGCGGATTTCCTCAAGCGCCTCTATGTCATAGATGGTCGTCATATTCGGGTGTATATAAAATAAAAGGCCGGCGCTAGCCGACCTTTTTTAAGCGTTGATAACGCAGGAATTATTTAAAGGCTTTCCGGCTCGACTTGCACAACGCCTTCCACAGCTCCTCTTCGCTCGTACAGTTCAACAGCATCTCACGCGCTTCCTTTTCACGGAAGGTTCTGGAAAGACCCGCAATGAGCTTAAGATAAAAGGCACTCGTTGCGGTTGGAATCACCACAAAGAAAAATATTCTGGAAAGTGTTCGTCCAGGTCCGCCAAATTTAACGCCTTTTTTGCTGATACCGACCGCCATGGAAAGTCCGCCGCCTTCAACCCCGCGCACATGCGGGAAGGCCAGGCCGTTATCCACGGCCGTACTGATGATCGCTTCGCGCTGAAGGGCCAGATCGAGCAGATGGGCACTGTCATGCACAAACCCTTCCTGCTGCATACGCGCCGTCATTTCTGCCAGCACTTCCTCGCCGGTCGTTCCTTTCAGCGGGAACATCATCAGCTCCGGAGCTGTAAAACGGGCAATCCCTTTTTTCTGCACATCACCGTATGAACGGCTGACCCGATCCCGCTCAACGAGCTGGTCCGGATAATACAGAAAACGCGCACAGTTCGGGCAGCGATTCAGCGTTTCCGATTTGGCCACGCTCTGTACCAGACTCTTGGTGAGGGCCATGCCGCATCCGCTACATAATTCATTGGCGACAGCCACAATGGCTTCCGGGTGTTTTTGCAACAGGCGATTGAAATGTGATTTAGTCTGTTGCGGAACATCCGCGCTCAAAGCCTGAATGGATTTATTCAGCTCCTCCAGACGCGCGTTAGGCTGAGACACCTTTTTCTGCATATTCGCAACCACCAGCTCTTGGAGCTGGATTAGCTGATTAATTAAACTATGCGTTGTTGTCATAAAAATACCTCTATGGGTTGGAAAGCTGGCAAAGTTTACTAGTGGCTTCACAAAAGGGAAGCACATATGCTCACGATTTCCAAACATTAGAAACCAGCGAAGGCGTTATGATTCAAAGAATCATTAAAAAAACAAACCGGACCGCGCTTTAAAACGATCCGGTGTATTGAAACGGGGATCATGCGGCACTAATTATCCGACATATAGTGATCCTCGTACGCCGTTTCAAAACTATGCTTATGCGCACCTTCTTCACGGGCCAGCTTGACAAACAAGGCCTTCAGCCCTGAATCCGTCACCCGGCCCGCCAGATCAGTATACAGGTCCATCGCCGCTTTTTCCCTTTTCATGGCCACCACCAGGGCATCCTGAAAACTCATATCCGGGCCAGGCTCCACATCCACCAAATAGTCGGCGATTTTCATATCCTGCACATCGCCGCCCAGTTCGCCCGTGGCCAACTCTGCATCCTTGGCCGCCAGCAGCTTTTCCTTGTGCCCCTGCTCCACGCCGGCAAACGCCGTCAACGTCTTCTTCAGCGATAGGTTTTCGGTTCTCGCGGCCAGACCTACATAAAAATCAACAGCCTCCTGCTCGCGCTCAATGGCAAAGTTAAGTACCGCTTCAACATGCTCAAATGTGTCCATCATTTATCCTCCTTGGCATTCAGAAAGGCTTCCGGCTCCAGCGTGGCAACGACATCAGACTTCAACGTCAAGGCCCCGACCGGGCAGTATTCTGCCAACTTCACTAATTCATTGCTGTTTATCAGCACCAGCTGGCGATCCAATGCCGTTTTCACCCGCGCATCAAATCCACGCCCCGCAAACCCCATACACGGATCATCCAGCAGTTCATCGCAGACGCGCACGCAGGTTCCACACTGAATACATTTATGCTCCTCATACACCAGCACCTCATGCGAATCATCCCGACGATAGGTCCGCCGGCTCCCGGCGAACCGATCCGGTGATGCGCCGAACACCGTCGCAAATTCACGCAGCGAACATTCGCGAGCATCCCGGCATCCGCATTCCATACAGCGGGCCGCCTCGGCCCGGACCTGTTCTTCTGTAAATCCGGTTTCCACTTCCTGAAAAACTTTTGCCCGTATTTTCGGCTCCCGTCGCGGCATGGGCGTACGTTTCACTTGGCCAAAGGGCGCGATAACTTCCTCAGGAATATCAGAAAGATTGCCCATGGAATGATTATACCCCTTCGGATCACCCACCACGTTCTCTCCTTGTAAAAACTGATGAATGGAAAACGCGGCGCGGCGACCGGCAGCCACGGCGTTCACAGCAATATCAGCCCCCGTCACACAGTCTCCGCCGGCAAAAACATGTTCAATTTTCGTCTGACCGGTCTGCTCATTCGCCTTGATCGATCCCCAGGGCGTCAATTCAAGACCGGAGACCATCGACGAGTCCACATTCTGGCCAATGGCCGCAATAATTTCATCCACCTCCACCGTATAGTCCGATCCCTCAACCGGAACCGGACGGCGGCGTCCGGAATCATCCGGCTCTCCCAACTCCATACGAATGCAGGTCATGACCAGGCCCCCGGCCACTTTTTCGATTTTTACCGGAGCCGCCAACGTTTCGAGGTGTACCCCTTCCTCAAGCGCATCCTCAATTTCCTCTTCCCACGCCGGCATCTGTTCACGCATACGACGGTAAAGAATGGTTACATTCTCGGCACCGAGCCGAAGCGCCGTCCGTGCAGCATCAATGGCCGTATTTCCTCCACCAACCACCACCACGCGTTGTCCAATTGGAAGGGATTCATCACGGGAAACGGCCGCCAGAAAATCAATACCGCTGCATACGCCTTCAAGGTCTTCGCCGGGCGTCCGCATCCCGGAGGCCAGTTGTGCACCCAGTCCAAGGAATACAGCATCGTATTGAGCTTTCAGCTCATCAAAAGAGACATCCCTTCCGAGCTGCGTATTATATTTAAAATCTGCGCCTAGTTCTTTGATTACATCCACTTCCTGATCAATCACATTTCGCGGCAAACGGTAGGATGGAATACCATATCGGATCATTCCTCCGGGTGCTTCATGCGCATCAAATACGGTGCAGTCCGCGCCAAACATCTGCAGATAATAAGCCGCCGACAGCCCGGCCGGACCCGCCCCGACAATCGCCACTTTTTTTCCAATGGCTGGAAGTTTTTTCGGCATCATGTTCCACCCCTTGGAAGCCGCCTGATCCGCAGGAAAACGCTTAAGCTGGCAGATGGCCACCGGCTCTTCAACCAGTTGGCGACGGCACCGCTCTTCACAAGGACGCGTGCACACTCGACCCAAAGAACCTGCCAGCGGCATATTATTCAAAATCAACTCCAGGGCTTCGCGATCGCGCCCTTCCGCAAGGTGATTCACAAATCCGGGAATATCGATACCCGCCGGGCAGGACGTCATACACGGCCCGAGACAGTCACCCACGTGATCAGATAACAACAAATCCAAACAGGTTTTTCGTGCGTTCCGCACCCGCTCATTTTCTGTATTCACCACCATGCCTTCCATAATCTGCGTGGAGCAGGAGGGCACCAGCGTGCGTCGTCCCTCAACCTCAACCGCACAAACAAAACAGGAAGCAAAAGGCTTTAACTCATCACTATGGCAAAAGGTTGGAATACTAAATCCG
>CAKZQV010000543.1 GCA_937141895.1 uncultured Verrucomicrobiota bacterium | reverse complement strand
TCAAACAGTTCATCAAACGTACCGAAGCCGCCGCGGAAAATGACAACCGCTTTTGCGCGTTGGAGGAAATGCATTTTGCGCATGTGGAAATAATGAAATTCAAAGTTCAATTCTGGCGTTACATATGGATTGGCCTCCTGCTCGAACGGGAGCTGAATGTTCAGCGAAATCGATTTGCAGTTGGTTTCGTTGGCACCGCGGTTGCCCGCTTCCATAATTCCACCACCGCCGCCCGTCACAATCACATATTCGCACTCATGGTTGGTTTGGCAGGAAGCACTGACGATGCGGGACAGTTTGCGGGCCTCTTCATAGTAGGGCACGAACGACGCCAGCTTTGGGTTTTTACATTCGCCCTCTGTTTCCGGGGAGGGAATGCGTGCGCTGCCGAACAGGACAATGGTGGATTTTACGCCCTGTTCCTGCATGGTGACTTCTGGATGTAGATATTCCAGCTGCAGCCGCACGGGGCGGCAATAGGGCGAGTTCAGGAAAGAGATATTTTCGTACGCTTTCGGGGGTGCAATCATATGATACTCCTCATCATTATTTACCATTCAGCCATGAAGAAGCACAAACAACGCGAAGACAGCATGATGCAGTTTTGTGTCTCTTGAGCTTCTCTTCGGCCATTAAAATACATTCACTTCAGGTGCTTTGCGGACGGCGGGGTCCACATCAAAAAAGTCATGCGGTTGGAATCCAAATCCGCCGGCAATCAGGTTGCTTGGAAATGCTTCACATTTATTCCGGTAATCCCGGACATTCCCGTTGTAAAAACGGCGCGCCGCTTGGATACGATCCTCCGTATTGACCAACTCTTTTTGCAGCTGCATAAAATGCTGATCCGCTTTCAGATCCGGATAATCCTCGGCAATCGCCATCAGCCGATGAACGCCGCTGACCAGTTGATTTTCCGTGCCCGACTGATGCTGCACGCTTCCGCGATCCGCCTGACACTGGTTTCTGAGCTCGATGATTTTTTCCAGCGTTTCGCGTTCGTGTTTTGCATAGCCTTTTACAGTTTCCACGAGATTTGGAATCAGTTCATATCGACGCTGCAGCTCCGTATCGACATCGCTCCAGGATTCGGAAATATGATTCCGTAGTGCCACTAGCGTGTTGTAGGTCGCAATGACCCAAATCGCAGGCAGTAGCACGACGATGAAAAAAATAACGAACACGATCATGCATTCATCCTATCATTAGGAGGGACGATGTCCTCATCGTCCGTATGTTTCGCAATGGGGGAAGTGGACAGCGGGGACGCTTTCCCTCCACCGAATCTATACACGTCAGTTTGCAAAAAGATACTCCGGCATCAGGGTGCGAATTTTGATCAGGCGGTCAAGGTGGGGGCGGATTTCATCCACGCTTAACGTCGAGTTATATCCAACGGCCAGTTGGTTCTGATCAAGCTCGATGTTGATGCCGGGATGTTGGAGCAGAAATTCAATCATCCGGGCGTTGCAGAAATCGTAGGCAAATTTTTTGTCCTTACAGCGCACGACAAAATTTCGGGAAAATTCGTGAGACTCAAAATCGATATCATCATAGCCCACGGCCTGGGCAATCTTTGAAAAGATACCCTCTTTGGCAATCGTCAATTCCTCGAAGTATTTGGGCAGGGTGAGAATGAAAAAGGAAAAATGATGGTGATGGGTCTGACGCCGGCCTTTGGAATCCGTGGAATAGGTTTCGTAGTGATAATCAAAGGCCGCGATTTCATGATCCCGATACTGACCAGACATAATGTTATAGGCATAGCGATTCGAGCCCTGCCGCAGTTTGTCGAGAAAGCGGTATCGTTCCGCCAGATTATAGTTTCGCTCATGGCGAAAATTTAGGCCAAGCTCCTCGGCCAGCAGGGTCATCGCATCACGCCGCTTTTTCCCGGCATAAAGCCCCCAAATGATCGCGCCGATCACACAGATAAATACAACAATAACGCCGCCCATAAAAATCTCCTAAAAATCGAATTCATTTAAACGGTTCGAAGAGAGAATTCCGATTATAATTTGACGTGATATATGGACTCAGGGTTTTGTAGGTAATAGCACTGAGATCTGCGTGACTCCATACTCTGACTGAATATCCACACGGATTCCACTGTTCCACTGCATATGGAGGATCCCTCTATTTTGACCAATGTAGTCAGGGTTCCCGTATGCTTTCAACACATGCTCTTCTGTACTGCCAATTTTGATGCCTTTGGATGTAGTCCCGTTAAAAGGTTTGTAGAATCGGATGTTCTTGGTGCCATCACCCCGGTAGGTTTCGCTGGTGATACCAAGGTCATGCCAGCTCATAGAGCTGGAGTTGAGTGTGTCGGGCTCGCCGAATTCAGTCACTAATTCGTTGGCCGAGGCACCTAATTGCATTTGATCCCAGCCGACTCCCTCAACGATTATTTTAGGTTTAGCAGGATCAATATATCCGCCACGTTTGAAGACATAATATTTTGGCCTTTTCCCATCGTTAACCACATCGCCCGACATCCATTCCAGGAATAGATAGTCTCTATGATTGATCTTGAGGATCATGAAGCCGGCTTCAGTTTGATCGCCGCTGTGGAAAAGTTTGCCATCTTTCCAGGAAAACCAGGGCTTATCCGTTGTCCCATCTTCCAACAGGTGCAACTGCTTTAAATGAAGTTCACCCGTCCAGGTTGGTTTGTTCGGATCAAAATCGCTGATGTTGCTGACAAAATCTACGGCCGTCCATTTGCCAGCCGGTCCATCGATAACATAAAGCGACCGGTTAAATCCAACAGGAATCCGGCGTCGTGGGGTATTGGGTTGGGACACGCCGGCCGCTGGGGTTTTTGCCGGCGGTGCTTTTACTGGAGTAACGGCTTTCGGTTTAGAGTCGGGTTCCGGTTCAGATGCAGTCATCCAATCACTGGAAAAAGGGTCGGCCAACCATATGGCGATAAACAGGACCGCGAGGATTCCAATGCTGGAAAAGAATACAATTTTCCGGCCCGGAGAAAGTGAATGTTTTGTAGACGATGAGATTAGCGGGGCCGATCCATAAGATTCCGGGGGATCGAGCTCTGCGATGATGGCTTCTAGCAATTCAGAAGATGGAGTGCCCTCGGCTCGCGATTCGAGCGCATCGTAGATGTGAGTTTCCAATGATTGGAGAATTTCGCGCTGTTCATCGGGTGGCAATTCTCCGAGATGGTTCTGTACAGTACCGATGTGTTCATAAATGCGGGTTTTCAATTCGATCGGAATATTCATTCTTCCCCTCCGGGCTTCTCGTGTTGAAGCCGTGCAATGCCTAGATTCAGACTTTTCCAATATACGTTCATTTCCTGGACGCGCTGCCGGCCGAGGGCCGTCAGCGAAAAATAGCGGCGCGGCGGACCGGAGCTCGATGGTTTGACCTGTACTTTTAAGTAGCCGTCTTTTTTCAGTCGCGAAAGAATCGGGTAGACCGTGCTGTCGGTTACCACCAGCTCCTCGATCTTCTGCAGCGATTGGAGGATTTCATAGCCATAGCTTTCGCCATGCTGCAGGAGATTCAGGATGCAAAACTCCATCAGCCCTTTTCTAAGTTGTGTGACCCATGTGCTCATCATTTAATCCGGTACTATGTAAAGCAGTATACCGGATTGCAGAGTAGTGCAAGGGATTTTTAGTGAGAAACGTTTACTTCGCGGCGGAGGTAGGAAATATTTCCTGCCCCATGGATTTGAAACCCTTAACATTCGGCTCAGTCACGATCGACTATCCCGTCGTGCTCGCCCCGATGGCGGGCTACACGGATGCGGCGATGCGCACCCTCTGCTTGGAGCAGGGCGCGGGTGCGGTCTATACGGAGCTGACGAGTGCCGAGGGGATTCGCCGCGATTCGCAAAATACATTTGCGGTGCTGAAGACGTCGGGCAGTGAGCATCCAA
>CAKZQV010000542.1 GCA_937141895.1 uncultured Verrucomicrobiota bacterium | reverse complement strand
AACAGGGAACTGCAATCAGAAATAAAAATGACGAAATAGTGGCATTGGAAGGTTTCATCACCGATATTACCGACATTAAAAAAGCCGAACATGAACTCATCGAAAAGGAAAAGATTGTTCGTGAGCTGAAAGACAAATTGCAGGAAGAGACAGTTTACCTTCAGGAGGAAATTAGATTGTCGAGCAATTTCGAAGAGATCATCACAAAAAGTCCGAAGTTCAGAAAAGTTTTAAAGGACATTGAACAGGTTTCATCTACTGATTCCACCGTGTTAATTCAGGGTGAGACCGGTACCGGGAAAGAGCTGATTGCCCGCGCCATTCATTTTAACAGCCCGCGTAAAAATAACGCCTTCGTCAGTGTAAATTGCGCCGCTCTTCCGGAAAACCCGATTGAGTCGGAATTATTCGGCCATGAAAAAGGCGCGTTTACCGGCGCACAGCAACAACGTAAAGGTCGCTTTGAGTTAGCCAACGGCGGCACGATCTTCCTCGACGAAATTGGCGATATCTCGCCGGCCGTCCAGGTACGCCTGCTGCGCGTGCTGCAGGAAAAAACATTTGAGCGGGTTGGCGGCAATGAAACCATCACCGTAAACGTCCGCGTAGTCGCGGCCACCAGCCGGAACCTCGAAGAAGGCATGACCAACGATACCTTTCGCGAGGACCTCTATTATCGCCTCAATGTATTCCCGATTCTGATTCCGCCGCTGCGCGAACGCAAATCGGACATCATGTTACTGGCCGACCATTTCCTCCAGAAATACGGCGAAATGTATGGCAAGGACATGAAGCGAATTTCCACCTCCGCCATTAATATGATGATGGCGTACCATTGGCCCGGCAACGTGCGCGAGTTGGAAAACTGTATGGAGCGCGCGGTACTCACCTCTTCCGACGGTGTAATCCATGGGTTCAATATGCCGCCTTCTCTGCAGACCAGTGATGAAACGCATACCAGTCTGCTGCCGGAAAACGGGGCAAACCTAAAACAGATGGTGGAAGCCTATGAACGTGAAATCCTGATTGATGCCCTGAAAAAACATCGGGGGAATGCGGCGGCCGTTGCCCGCTACCTGCAGGCGACACAGCGCATCATCAACTACCGGGTTAAAAATCTCGGTATTGACCCCAGAAACTACAAGTAAGATACAGGCACAAGAAGCCATGGATGTTGATCAGCTCGTAGAATCGTTTGAATTTCGCTTCAAGGCCAGCGGCATTGATAATGCAAAGCGGGTGGCCGAAGAACTCTTGGCCCATGTGTTCGACTGCAAACCACTGGAAATTTATACCGGTGGAGCCTCAAGCGTGGTCACTCCATCGAAGCAGTTTGACATTATCCGCAAGCTGGAACCCATGGCCGAGCGAATTGAAAACGGCGAGCCGCTCCAATATGTGGTCGGCAATGTCGAGTTCTGGGGACTCCAGCTGAAGTCTGACTCGCGCGCCCTGATTCCTCGGCCGGAAACCGAACTGCTGATTGAAGAGGTCCTGAGCTGCCGGATCATGAACGACAAGCGCCCGGCGACGGTGGTGGACGTAGGAACCGGGTCAGGCTGCATTGTCATCACGCTGGCAAAACAGCGGCCTGATGCAAACTTTAAAGCCGTAGACCTCTCTTCCGACGCCCTCGAGCTGGCCCGCGAAAATGCCCGACTCCATGATCTGGAAAATAAAATTTTCTGGATGAAAAACAACCTGCTCCAGCGCTTTGCACCGGCCAGCGCCGATGTGGTTGTCGCAAACCTCCCCTATATTTCTTCCAAGGACTGGGCTGCACTCAACCCATCCGTCCGCGAGCAGGAACCCCAAATGGCGCTCGATAGCGGCCCCACGGGAATGGAACTCATTGAAGATCTTGCACTGCAGGCCCGCAGCATTCTTGTTCCGGAAGGCATGCTCTTCCTTGAATTCGGTTTTGACCAAGGCGACAAAGTCTACAACTGCCTGAACAATCTGGGTTACTTTGATATTCAGATTAAACATGATCTGGCCGGACTGGACCGCATCGCCATCGCAACCAATCCCTGATGCTCGCCCCTGCAGACCGACTGCGGGCACCTTTTCAATCTGGTGACCGTATATCTTTCTTCTACCGCCGGAAAAAGACCGAGGGAACCATCGTTCGCCTCAATCCTAAACGCGCGATTATTGAAGCCGAAGACGCTCAACTTTCAATTCCCTACGAACGACTGTTTCCAAGGTCTGGAAAATGCCAAGAACGTATCCAACGATTGGAAAATATTCAGGCCCAGGCAGTGTCACTGTTCAAAGAACATGGGCTGAAGCGGTGGCGCTTTGCATTCGACTATTCCACACGGCGGGCAGGCTGCTGCAATTACCGCGATAAAAAAATAACCCTGGCCATAGACCTCGCAGCAACCGGAAAACATCAGGAAATCCAAGATACCCTGCTTCATGAAATCGCTCACGCGCTGGTGGGGAAAAGGCATAATCACGATGATGTGTGGAAAGCCCGAGCATTAGCGATCGGCTGCTCCGCAGAGCGAACCCATAAACTCCAGTTTTCAACACCCCGCTGGTCCGTGACCTGTGAGAATCGTTGTTGGAATCACACCGCTCAGAAACGAAACCCAAAGCTCATCTGCAAGAAATGCGGCAGCCGATTGGTTTATACGCCATACCGCGCAACGACGGCCTGAGATTTATCCCCTCGCCTTATCGTACGTCGTCTGAAGCGCGTCACGCTCCTCCTGCCGGCGACACGTATCCAACGCCTTCTGAAGATCCACTTTGCTTACTTCGTTTGGTTTCTTCGCGGCATAGATCCGCGATACCCCACGCATGAGAATCACATGGTTGGTGAGCGAAAGCGACTCATCCGCCGCAAGCCCCAGCATGGCCGGAATCCCATTCACGTCTTGCCAGCCACCCAGTGCCTTAATCGCGGTTTTCTGTAGTTGCTCATCGGACGAGCGGCAGGCATTAACCAATGGGTCCAAGGCATCTGGACTGCCACTTTCTGCTAATACTTTGAGAATATTGGCCTGACTGCGCGGACGGGCCCCATCCATATCTGCAACCAGTACCAGCACCGCAGCCGATGCATCCAAAGAGCGGCGCATAATCTCCACAATACCCGTCAGAAGATCGCGCGATACCGGCGCGTCTTCTTTGACCATCATTAGCTGAACCATCGCTTTGATATTAGAATCGTCACCAACTCGAGCCATGGCTTTGGCCGCCGCAGAAGCCACCTCTCGGTTATCCTCAGCTGCATAAACTAAAAATGTTGGGGTCAGGTCACGACGAGCGCGATTAGCCAACGCTTCAATAGCCATGGCGCGGCTGTCCGCATCGCCAGAAGCGGCCAGAAGTTCCAACTGCCCATCGACACCTTCAGCATCCAGTCGGCCAAGCGCGCGCCGAGCCTCGGCATTACCGCAGGCGATCAGGGGCAGCACAGAATCGTCTGTGCCGATGCGCGCCAGAGCATTGGCCGCATTCGCCCGCACCTCGCGATCTTCCGATTGCAGCAACGGCTCAACCCATTGGGCATATTTCCGGTTTCCGCTGAATTCCAGAACGATCAGCGCTTTCACCTGATTATAAGGGGGCAGACTGTTTAAATTTCCTGCAACCTCATCGACTAATTGGGGGTCATTATTCTGCTTCGCCGCTTCAATCACGGCCACCTGCAGCGCCGGATTTTTAGACGATATCGCGTCAGACACCTTGGATGTATCACCAGAAAGAACAATACCCATAAAAGCCGCAGCTCGTAACGGGTCCGTTTCCGCCTTATTCATTAGCTGTTCAAAAACTTCGGGGCGACCGGATGCGAGCAGTTCACTGTCGATTAGAGCAAGTCGCAAGCCCTTCTCCCGAACCCTGCGCGCCATCAGTGCCTCGATACCGACGTCTTCATTCAGCATACCCAGTGCCTTAACCGCTGCTGTAAATACCTGAGAATCCTTACTGTGCAAAGCGCCGACCAGTAAACGTGAAGCACCGGACTGTTGGCGCTCACCCAGCGCATAGATCAACCCTGCCGTTTCAACCGGCGAACGCGCCTTACGGTTCTTCAATTGTGCACCCAATACCTGAGATGCTGCATCCGAAGGATTAGCGACCAAGGCTCGGCGGGCACCATCACGAACATGTTCGTCGTCATGATTCAGAAGTTTTTCCAGCGTGGGAACTGACTCTTCCGCGCCAATACGCTCCAGATTGGAAAGTACCGGAAGGGCAACCTCTTGGACCGGAGGATTATCCTTCAACACCTGACACATCTCCAGGCAGATAGCCTTGCGGTCTTCTTCGGAAGCATCCGGCGCACTGGCTTGCGAACAGGCCGCCAGCACATCGAGCAGGGCCCTTTTCTGGCTCTTCAGGTCCTCTGATTTAAGGTCAGGTATAAGCTCTTGGATAGCCGCCTGCGAAACAGCGGCCATGAGTAGAAGAGTTAACAGCGCTTTCTTAAACATAGTCAGCCTTATGATTAGAGGGTATACGGCGCGCGGCGCGGGCGATCCATCCATTTCGCTGCTTCGGCATCGCCCAGAATCTCCTCCTTCGAAGGATCCCACTCGATGGTGCGATTCAGCCGCTCAGAAATGGCACTAAGGTGGCAAATCGTGGCCGAACGGTGGCCAATCTCAACATCCGCAATAGTCTTTTTACGGGTCTTGATGGCATTCATAAAGTTATCACGATGAGTCTCTGTTGCCCGCAAATGCGTATCGCCGGGACTCAGCGGCAGGTTCTTGAGATCGCCGGGGTCAGTCTGAAGATCCCCCGCACGACCGACACCGATCGATCCCTTGTCCCCATAGAACTCGATCATTGAATCAAACTTGAGCTTCCGATAGTCGCGGTAGATGGTGGGACCATTCGTATATTTGTAGCCTTGGCACCCCATCTCATCATACCCTTTAGGAAAGAAAAACTCGGGGCCCGAATCATCCATTCCCAACGCCCATTGGATAATGTCATAGTGATGCGCACCCCAGTCGCCATTCTTACGCGCACCGTATTCCCAGAAGCAGCGCCACCCTCCACCAAAGGCTCCCTTCACGCGCTCCTTATTATAAGGAAACCATGGCGTCGGACCCAGCCAGCGCTCATAATCAAAGCCATCTGGAATCTCCTGCTCCGGCAATACCCGGGCCGGGGAAAAGCTCCCAAGCTGGGCATAAATGGTGTGCACGTTGCCGATGTAGCCATTGCGAACCAGCTCGGCCGCTTTGCCAAATGTGTATCCCGACCGTTGCTGGCTTCCCACCTGTAACACCGCACCGTGCCGACGCACCGCATCAGAAAGAATTCGACCCTCCCGGATCGTCAAACTCATCGGCTTTTCAACATAGACATCCTTGCCCGCACGAACCGCATCGAGCGCAATCGGCACATGCCAATGGTCCGGAGTGGTCACATAAACCGCATCAATATCCGACCGCTCCAGAATTTTTTCATACTCGTTATAGCACCCGCAGTCCGCATTGCCATACTTTGCGCTCACCTGCTTCATGTACTTTTCACGTTTAGCTCGATCAACATCGCAGACCGCAAGCACCTGACAATCTGTACGATTCAGGGTCCCGCTAAAGTGGCCGCGCACAATCAGTCCCATCCCGATAAACCCAAAGGTAAGCCGGTTGCTCGGTGCAGTGAATCCGGAAAAACCCATGGCGCGGGATGGAATAACCGTCGGTGCAGCGACGGCCGCCGCTCCCATTGCTGACGCACGCAAAAAGTTTTTGCGCGACATAGTCGTCTTAGCACTCATCCTCATACCCTTTCGTAGAAACTCGATTCTCAGGGTTTAAGTTCTACCGAAAAGGCACATGGAAATCTTGTATTTAATCCCCTAACCCTTGGACAAAATCCGCATCACGTTCTGAATAACAAAGGCCAGATCCTCCGGCGCGTGAGCAATACAGGCTTCCATCGAAGAATGACCCGCCGAAATACTGAACGCATAATCAAACACCTCAAGAAACGGATCCAGCTCCCCCGCCAGCGCACCGGAAACCAGCAGGGTCTTTGCTCCCCGTTCCTTTGCCATGGCCGCAATCACCGGACACAGTTTGCCCTGCAAAGACTGCCCATCCGTACGACCCTCGCCGGTAATCAAAAGATCCGCACCCGCCAAAACCTCAGATAAACCAACCGTTTGAGCAATCAGATGCGCTCCAGAGACAATCTCCGCATTGCAGAAAGCTCGGAGTCCGTAACCGAGGCCACCCGCCGCACCATCCCCCGGAGCCCCCTCCGTTCCGGCTATTTTCCAGAGGTTGGAAAGTCCGACATCCAGCAGTTCAACCATATCGGGCGTGGCTCCCTTCTGCGGGCCGAAAACCGCCGCGGCCCCATTCGACCCGATCAATGGATTGGTTACATCGCAAGCCACCCGTATATTTGTATGTTCCAATCTCTGGAAAATATTCGATGCATCGATTCTTCCAATCATTGGAAGAATTTTACCGCCGCGTTCCGAAAGTTCTTTACCCGTATGATCCAGAAAACGATAACCCAGCGCCTGAGCCATGCCCGTCCCTCCGTCCACCGTTGCACTTCCACCAATCCCCATCACAATTGAAGTATGCCCGGTTTCAATCAGATGCTTTACCAACTCGCCGGTTCCAAAGGTCGTGGCTTCCATGGGATTCAGCTGCTCGGCAGACACCAGTTCAATGCCGGAAGCCGACGCCATTTCCATCACTGCTGTACCATTCGGCAGAATACCGTACTGGGCTTCGACCGTTCCTCCCAGTGGCCCTGTAACCTCCAGAGT
>CAKZQV010000541.1 GCA_937141895.1 uncultured Verrucomicrobiota bacterium | reverse complement strand
TCCCGCTGCGGGTAGATGTCGACGTCTCAACCAAAAAACACCGGGAGAGCATCGGGGCCGGCATGGACGGTGAAGTGAAAGTTGAAAAAATTTCCGTGCGTGTGAAATTGCGGAAATCCAGCGGGCAGCCCTGGACGGAACCGGTTACGGCCGAGCTTTATGTCATCGGGCGGCAGATTCAGACCGGCTACTACGGTGTGCTTGATGTGATGAAGCAAGAGTTCACCTTTGATAAAGAAAACGATAATACCTTTGAGTTTACCAGTAAGCAGTTCTCTATTCCGCAGACCAGCGGCAACATCAATGTGGGCGGCACCTATGAAACCTATCTTCTGGTGATCGTCGACCACGAAGGTAACATTGTAGACACCCGCTCCGGGCGCCACATTAAAGATGAAGGTATTGCCTTCATTCGTGAGCTTGGCCCAAAGACGCTGTTCGATCGCGACGGCAATGTGATTGGAGAATTCAAACCCAATAAGGCTGGATTCGCCGCTGCTGCTGCTGCCGCAACTGATCCCGGCGACGATAATTAATCGGATTTTCCAATGTTTGGAAGAGCGACCTCCAACGAGGTCGCTTTTTTGTTTCCAGACGTTGGAAGCATAAATCACCAAACTCGCCTTGCCATGCTTCATTTGATTCGGGTATGAATATCGACCGCTTTTGAAACGGGCTCATAGCTCAGTCGGTCAGAGCAGGAGACTCATAATCTCTTGGTCGGGGGTTCAAGTCCCTCTGAGCCCACCACTTTTCTTCTGCTTCGAATGCGGAGTAGAGGAATTTTGAAAAGCAGATCATCTGACGCCCAGGTGGTGAAATTGGTAGACACAAGGGACTTAAACTCCCTCGGCTATTGCAGCTGTACCGGTTCGAGTCCGGTCCTGGGCACCACTTTTTTATAAATCTTGAAGAGGTCATTCCAGCTTTGGAAAACAGGCCGGCGGCTTACGTTCTTCAATCTGCTGACGGGCCTATCGCTTTAAAGGATCTTCTCGCGATCTGGTGCGGCGTTAGAGAGATCATTCCGCAGGGCGGGTTTCTAGAACCAAAAATCTGCGGCCGCTGAAATTACTCCATTACGAATATTTCGATGACTATTCAGGCGCGTTGAAGCGGGAGAACTATTTTAAATCCGGCGCAGGGCGCGAATGGCTGAAGAGACTTTATGGTTAGGCGGAAGATTTTCAGGATGGAAATCCCCCTGAAATTTCCAGGGACTGGAAAGTTCCAGTCCCCGGAGGACGGTGGGGGCCGCCCTAGCAGACGCATTACCAGTGCGCCTGACATTCCGAACATAATCCAGCAGAATGGGTAATTGATTTCTCTGTCCGTATGCCTTCGATGTACGCTCAAGCATTGGTTTTGTCCAGAGCAAAAAAAACAGGAATCGCGGTATGCGATTCCTGTGAATCATGAGTCCTGAATACCCAGTTTTTGGACTAGATG
>CAKZQV010000540.1 GCA_937141895.1 uncultured Verrucomicrobiota bacterium | reverse complement strand
GGAGGTATGGACTCCCCGCCATAAACTTGAAAATTATCAAACCGCGCGTGGTCGCCCGCTTCCGGAGTGCTTCCCGCATTCATGAAAACCCCGTACGCCTCAATCGTGCCCGATAGCGCCGACGAAGGGTTCGAACCCAACGCGATGTCGGTTCCACCGATCATTAATTCATACCAATGCGATAGGCTGGAAAAATCCGTTGCAATCATCTCCTTGTGAACCCAGTCGGTGTTATGTCCGCCAAAATCCTGAGCCGAGACATACCACTGACCAGCAACTTGAATGGCAAAACGAATCACCGCATCGGTATTGTCGCAGTTCTGATCCAGACTTAACTTCTCCAGCCCGTCAATCGTAATGTCGGTTGGGATGGACGTATAAAAGAGACCGGCGGCATCCAGCGGATATTCAGGAAGAGTCTTAGTCACATAGTATCCATATCCACCGGTTCCGGAGCTCGGTGCTCCCCCAGGTATCGTTGCATTGACCGCGCCACCGTCGGCGGCACCGTCTGAACGCCCCACCCCAATCGCCAACTTATCAGCAAACACGGCATTGGTCACAATACCGGCGGTTGTCTCGTTGAGCGTAGTCCAACCATATTCCGTGATATGCCGATCATCGCCACTGTCATAGAACGGTTGACTGTACAGCAATTCCGCAAACGAGCTGCCGGCAAGCAATAAAAGCGCAGCCAGTAACACCTTCCAATAATTTTTCATACCCATCTCCATACCGGGGGAAGCTCTCTTTAGTTTTTTGATACCCAAGCACACATGTTAGCCAATCGTTCTCCATCTGTCAGCCTCGCCGTTCAGGGATTCCAGCAATTGTTCAGATATGAACAACCGCTGTTAATCTCACCAACCCGGAAGAGGGACTGTTCCGTTGGTTCCGCCCGGCCTCCGTGGCCGGCACAAAAGAAAAAGGGCAGCCTTTTTCAAAGCTGCCCTTATCCCATCCGGTTAATGAAACCTACTGCTGAATCAGACGCAGGAATTCCACATCGTTGGTGGCCGGAACAATCACCGGGGCTTCCGTACCCCCCTCATAGTCCACCCAGTCGCCTATAGCAAGGTTAGGACAGGTCTGCAGCTTAAACCCTAGCTGATCCCAGGAAACGACCAGATCCCCACCCGATTTATCCAGTGTCATTGCCGGCGGCTCGGACCCATAGAATCCGTTCATGACATTCTGCACCGCATTGGAGCTTAAGGCATAGTCGTACAGAACCACGTCATCGATAAGGCCATTGAAATGCTCGCCCTCCTTACCTCCGGCAGTACCATCATTATCATCACCGCCAATGTTGAACGGAATGGCCGAGTCTTCGGTGTAGCTCAGGTTGACACTGTCTCCCTGTGCCACGCCATCAACATACCACTGATAGTCGGTGCCGCTTTTAACCATCGCATAGTGGTGCCATCCATTGGTGGAAATGTCCTCGTAATCATAATGACTGATTTCAGCGGCTGTACCTGTATTGGCAAACTGCGCCTCGTTGGGCATCAGTTTAATGAAGCCATATTTAGGGTCGGGGGTTGTTCGTTCGGGATAGCGATTGCCCACGATAATACCATTATTATTCGAGTCCGTTGCACTGTTGGCCCAGAACGCCCAGGAAAAGCTGTTGGTGGATGCCAGCGCATAGGTGAACGGGGTGGAGATGCGGTCGTCGGTTCCGTCGAAATAGGCGCAGGTTCCGCGCTCGATGTCGTTAGTCCAGACCACGCCATGTATCAGCGTTCCATCATAATCATTACCGGAAGAATCGAGTGCGGTGGTTCCGGAGGCATCATCCAGCATCCAGTGGGCGACCCGCCCGGTTAAGAGCACCTTCGGGCCCACGCGAAGGGTTCCGGAGCCTGTAAATACCGGATTGGAGCCGAGCGCATTCAGTGCGGTCGCATCGTACTTTCCGTTAGTCACAACGGTCGCCCCGAACACCAGGTTGGAAACGGTCCATTTGTAGGAGCCGATATCGACGGAAGCCGTAGCACTGTCGGCGACGGTGAGCGAAGCCCCAATTTCATATCCGTCCCAGGCACTGGCAATCCGTAGTGCGCCGCCGGACTGGACCTCAATATCCGCCAGATCAACCGCCTCGGCATTTGCAAACACGCCGGTACCGCCCGCCACGCTCCAGGTTCCGGCAAAGTCGTTGGCCGCATTGTCGATATAGATGGTTTGGGCTGGTGCATCCAGCGCCAGCGTGACGCCGGCGTCGCCAGTCACTTTTGAAAGAATGCGCAGGTTGCGCGAATTGTCCGTTGCTCCGGAAAAGGTGGAGCTCGAAAGCAGGGTGATTGCCCCATCCATCTGGGCTTCCCCGGCAACGGCCGCCCCGGCCCCCAGCTCGGCGCCATCCAGTGTCAAGTCGCCCACGGTAATGGCATCTCCGCCACCGGCCATGATGTCCATGCGCTGCGGAGCCACGAGATTCAGGGAAAGCCCCGGAAAGGTTGAGGCCGTGGCCGGCGTATTGAGCACCACGCTGTTGGTGGCATAATAAATCGCGCCGTTCGTTGCGGCATTTCCGCTGTCCCAGGCCGCAGCGTCGGTCCAGTCCGTCGGGGCGCCGGCAATATAATAGAACTCTTCGGGCGGAACTTCCGTGCCGTACACTTGGAAGTTATCAATCCGTACATGGTCTCCGGGCGTCGGGTTTACCCCGGTGTTCAGGAAAAGGCCAAAGGCCGCAATGGTGCCCGACAAGGGGGAAGCCGGAGCGGAACCCAGATTGATTTCCGTGGCGGTTATTTCAATTTGCACCCATTTGGTGACATCGGAAAAATCGGCTTCCGCCATCTCCTTCAGGGTCCATTCCGCGTTCTGGCCGCCGAATTCCTCGGCGGAGGCATACCACTGCGAACCGATTTTAATGGCAAAACGGATGATGGAATCCGTGTTGTCCGCCCGTTGCTCCAGGCTCAGCTTTTCCAGACCAGCAACCGGTACGAGAACTGGAGCAACCGTGGAAATCAGGCATGAAGAATCGGTCGGATAGTCGCCAAATTCAGCATGCGCTGTGGAAAAATAGGGATATCCACGGGTGTTTTCAGTAACTCCGTCAGGCCAAACCGCGTTCACGGGATCCACATTGGGCTCAGCCCCGTCGCCCCTCCCGACGCCGATGGCAGTTCTATTGGTAAAGGTGGCATTCACCACCACACCGGTCGTTGTTTCATTCATCGTTTCCCAGCCATACCCCTGCATGTGTCTGTTCACGGTGTTGTTATAAAACGGCTGGCTGTAGAGCAGTTCCGCCTGTGAACTTCCGGCCAGCAACGGCAATACAGCACATGCAATCTTCAGACCCTTCTTCATCTTCATCTCCTTTTGTTTGAACGTTACGAGCACCTTTGTGTCTCTTATGTTGATATAATACGTTAATAGAGTTGCGGCAAATAATTTATCGAGCCTTTTTTGCTGATGTTCAAATATGAACGATTTTGGTTTTTCACCTATCCGACCCGTTGACACAAAGCCGGTAAAATGAGGTTATGACTCGACGACCTGCCCAGTTGAGTAGTTGACCACTGAGAGGGCGTTGTGTCACAGCGTGTTGTCGGCTTGGGATGGCTATTGTTTCTCAACCGTCCAATCGACAACGGATTGAATGTATTCACATTGAATATATTAACGTAACTACTCAGGTAGTGGAAGCCGGAACGGGTTGCCGGTGAACAGGCCGCAGAG
>CAKZQV010000539.1 GCA_937141895.1 uncultured Verrucomicrobiota bacterium | reverse complement strand
GGAATCGGAAATGCGTTAGGAACTCGGGTGCAGATTGTTTATACGCATTTTGGTGGCGCCGCGCTGGATGCAGATAATGAAAAAGATCTGGCGGTCATCGAAGAGCGATACGATGAATGGATGCATGATCAGCGTACCATGTATTCCTGAACGCTAAGCCTTTTCGACCACCATCCGGTTGCCATGAATTTCCACAATCCGGATTTCTGTTTTGCTTGGAATAAAATCGCCGCGAGTAACCACATCCAGTTTTTGTCCATTCACATAGGCCGTTCCGCCGGGCCGCAGGTCCGAATGGGCGAGGCCTTCCAAGCCTAAGAATGTGTTATCCTGCTCCATATCTGGAACCACTTCGGCTAACGTCAGGCTGCGGAAAGCCCGAGTCTCCGGCAGGAATTTTCCGGCAATGAGCGCAATGACAAATGCCCCGATGAAGGAGATCATGACCTTGAGCAGCGGGACCGAAAAAGTTTCCGGTGAAAAATCGACGGGCCGCCACGTCCCCGGCATTCGTTCGGTCATGGCACTGACAAAGGATACCAGAATCAGGAGCATTCCGCTGAACCCCATCACGCCAAATCCGGGCGTTATAAAGATTTCGATGGCCAGTAGAATGACGCCCAGTCCGAAGATGAGGACTTCTTCATGTCCGGAAAGTCCGGCCAGATGATGCCCAAAGAAAAAGAGCAGCAAGCAGGCAATGCCGCCAATGCCAAAAATGCCGAATCCCGGTGTTTTAAACTCCAGCCACAATCCACCCAGGCCGATCATCATGAGAACGGGGGCAACAGATGCAATCAGTCTTGCCAGTTTTTCGGCGGCTGTAACTTCGAGAATACGTTTTTCGGCATTCGGTAATTCCAGCAGCTCAAGAAGAGCATCAATGTCCTTAACTGTACCTTTGGAGAGTAATGGTTTTTGCTCCTCTCCAACCAATTGCTCCGCTTCCTTGTTGGTGAGGGTAAGCAGTCGGCCTTCTTCGCTGATGACTTTTCCATTAATGCTGTATTCCATATCCGCACGAACCATGGCTTCGGCCAGTAGAGGGTCGTAGCCTCCCTGTTCTGCAGAAGCCCGTACCATGGCCGCTACGGCCGAGGTCATTTTTTCCTGCACTTCATCCGGCATCTCCTGAACGCCGCCCATGGGGGACATCATCATGGGCGTAGCTGCGCCAATCACACTGCCGGGGGCCATATAGATGCTGGGCGTTGCCATGGCAATGATGGCGCCAGCGGAGTAGGCATCCTGTTCGATGAAGGTGTAGGTTGGAATGTCGGTGTTCCCGATCACATCAATAATTTCTTTGGCGGCATTCACTGCACCACCGGGTGTATCCATTTCAAAAATGATGGCATCCGCATTTTCGCGTACGGCTTCATCGACACCGCGCCGGACCACATAGAGCAGGGCGGGTTCGATCATGTCTTTAATGGGAATAATATAAACCAGCGGTGTGTCATTGGTTTGCTCAGCCCGTAGGGGTGTGGTCATTAGAAGGGCTGTAAGTATGAATAGAATTTTTCGAACCATTAGAAATCTCCGTTTGATGCAGAGACATTTTTTTCCACAGTCTGGAAAAAGGAAAGGCTAAACTTCCAATGTCTGGAAAAGGCATTTATGGTGATCGGCATGAATTTAGCGGGCAAGAGGGCGCTGGTGACTGGCGGCGCGGTGCGTATCGGCCGGGCGATTGTTGAGGCGTTGCAGGCGGAAGGCGTTGAGGTGGTGGTTCACTATCTGAGTTCCGGGGATGAAGCCAAAGCCCTTTCACCGTTCACCGTTCAGGGCGATCTGGGGAATCCGATGGACATTTCTTCTATCATCGAAGGCGCTGGCCCGTTAGATATTCTGATCAATAATGCTTCGCTCTTCACTAAAGATCGGCTGGACGAATCCCGCCCGGAACGGGTGCTGCGTGAATTTAATGTTAATCTGTTATCACCGTTAGAGCTCACCCGCGCTTTTGCTGCGCAAACAAATTCCGGGGCCGTGGTCAACCTGCTGGATCGTCGTATTCGAGCAAATGATCCAACGGCGCTTCCTTATTCGATTTCAAAAAAAGGACTCGAAGAGCTGACCAAACTGTCGGCGCTGGAGCTTGCCCCGGGGATTCGGGTGAATGGCGTGGCGCCGGGGCCGATTCTTCCGCCGCCGGGGGATAGCGGGGAACACTTTGCTGAGCGGGCGGGGCGGGTTCCGTTGAAACTTTTTCCAACCCCTGGACATATTGCCGACGCGGTTTTGTTTTTACTGAAAGCCGAATACTGCACGGGACAGGTCATTTTTGTGGACGGTGGCCAGCATCTGCTGGGCAATGGAGTTTTTGATCGAGGAGTATAAGCGGCTGTGCCGTTTTGATGTCCTGCGACGGCATCAATTAAGGAGTTGATATGGATAAGGTATTTATTCGCGATCTGGCTTTGCGCTGTATTATCGGTGTTTTTCCGGAAGAGCGCAGAGAAAAGCAGGATGTGGTGATTAATGTGGAAATGCATACCGACCTGCGGGCCGCGGGCCGGTCAGACGACCTTAATGATACGGTGGATTATAAGGCTATCAAGAAAGCCATTCTGAAACTGGTCGAGGGCAGCGAATTTCAACTGATTGAGTCGTTAGCGGAGCGGATTGC
>CAKZQV010000538.1 GCA_937141895.1 uncultured Verrucomicrobiota bacterium | reverse complement strand
AATCCGCCGTGCCGGAGTTTCATGTAGGCTGTCACCCGCATATTGCCGGAAACCAACCCGAGTTTCCAATGGGAGGAAACCCGCTCCAGAAAATGTCCAACCCCTGGAAAAACAATCGGCGGCCATTTCGCCATATTCTCATCGAGATAGACCGGCATACGCTCAAAAAAGAGCGCCGTTTTCTCCGGCGTCAATTCCTGCTCGTTTTCACGCGCCAGCTGCGAAAGCACCCCCAGATCGGTGGCGCCGGCAAAATTAATATGGTCAATCGAAATCTCGACACCGAAGGCATCAAAAAAGGCCGCGCCGAAAGCGGGGCGGCCTGATCCTTTTGCATAAAGCAGGGTGCCATCGATATCGCAGAAAATAAATCGGTTCTGCACCGTGGTCACCTGCTTTTAGTCGACGAGGTCAATCAGCTCGTTAATCGCATCCGCTTCGGAATTATTTTCCTTCGGCTTACGATCGGCTTTCGGCTCGTTCTTTTTGTTGTTGTCGTTATCTTTATTTCTCGGCTTCTGTTGACGACGACGCGGCGGACGATTTCCGCGCGAACGGTTGTTCCCTCCTTCGGAGCGGTCATTGCCTCCGTTTCCGCCTTCGTCGCTACCCGTGTCAAAAGCTTTACGGAACGTGCTGATGCGCATTTTCTTCACACCGTTTCCAGCCACCTTTTCGGTGGCGGCATTGCTGGTAATCAGAACGGCACCCGCCCCTTTGGACTGTGCGGTTTTGGCCAGGAATTTGGCATGATCTTCGGGCGACTTACTGTAAAGTACCGTGATCTCTTCGAACTTTTTTCCAGCCGGCGCCTTGTTCAGCGGCGTGCCGGTGAGTACCGCAATCACTTCCAGTTTTTCGCGCTGCGCGAAACGCGCAAGGCGGCGAAGCATCTGCAGTTGGTTACGCGGTGGGATTTTCCCTTTTTGGCCGGTGGCCTCGTTCAGGGATACTACGTCGACGACCAGCACCGTGCGGGCCGGTTTGAACAGGTTGAATAAACCCATATTTATTTCCTTTGTGTTGTTTTTTCATCATTCCATGCACTTGCATCGTCGTTCCGGCTGTAAGCGTCTATGGGAGATTTACAGCGGTGGCGATGAGCTGCCGTGCGGTTAAAGTTCGAAAAAGTACCCCAACCTCGCAATCGGCGCAAGTCCGTAATTTCCGACCCCGAATGCCAAAATCGCGCGATTTTTCCCTCCCGCTTTTTCTTCAGAAGAATTTGACCGTATTTGACGTACGCCCTAATCTGGATACCCCAAGAGCAAGGAGATCTGCATGATCGTCGCCCACCGCGGAGCCTCACACGATGCCCCGGAAAACACGCTTGCGGCATTTGAGTTGGCCTGGAAACAGGGCACCGATACCATCAGAGGCGATTTTCATCTGACCCACGATCATGAAATCATCTACCACCGCGCGCTATCCCCCACGAATGTGCCGGGAAAATTGAAGGCGAAACACTAAAGCACAGTGCCGGCCGGAATAACCGTATTTTTGGGAATGACCATAATACCGTCACGAATCCAGTAAAGGTCGGTCTGCTCATTCTCGGGTTTGCCCTCGGGCGAGATGATCACGTTGTCGCCAATACGGGCGTTTTTATCGATAATCGCATTTTTCACGCGGCAGTTTTTTCCAATGCCAATCGGAATTCCAGACGGATCATCAACTTGTCCATGCTCATAGTAATCCGCTCCCATGAGAATCGAATCTTCAACCACCGATCCTTCCCCCACTAAAGCGCGCAGGCCGATGACACAATGATCAATCCGCTCGCCGGAAATAATGCACCCATCGGAAAGCAGACAGCGACTCAGAAAACATTGGTTAATTTTCGACGGCGGGAGATAGCGCATGCGGGTGTAAATCACCTTGCTCATATCGTAGAACGAAAATTGAGGCAGCGGCTCGGTCAGCGCCAGATTAGCCGCCCAGAAAGAACGAATGGTTCCGATGTCTTCCCAATAATCCTCAAAGATATAGCTGTAGACCTTATAATTATCGATCGCACCGGGAATAATATGTTTGCCGAAATCCGTCTCTTCGCAGTTGCAGAGCAGGTTCTTGAGCACATCTATGTTAAATACATAAATGCCCATACTCGCAAGGTAGGTGTCGTCATCTCGCGGAGCTTTCAGCTTATCCAGCATGACGGTATCGCCGGGCTTTTCCGAAAATTGTAAAATTCGACCATCTTCAGCAGTTTGCATAATACCGAGCGACTGGGCTTCATGGCGCGGCACCGGCTTTGTACTGACCGTCAGATCCGCTCCATTGGCCACATGCTCATCGATCATCGCCTCTAAATCCATGCGATAGAGTTGATCGCCGGAAAGAATCACCACCAAATCCGGCTGATCATCTTTAAAATAGCGCATCGACCGGCGCACCGCATCGGCCGTACCCTGAAACCAGCCAGCAGAATCAGGCGTCTGTTCGGCGGCCAGAATTCGAACATGCCCGCCACTGAACTGATCAAACCGATACGTATTCCCGATATGCTGATGCAACGACACACTGTTAAACTGCGTCAGCAGAAAAATATTACGTATCCCGCTGTTAATGCAATTGCTGATCGGAATATCGACCAAACGATATTTTCCAGCGATGGGTACGGCAGGCTTGGCTCGTTCTGCGGTAAGCGGCTGAAGACGGGAGCCCGCTCCTCCGCCCAAAATAAGTCCCACAACATTCATTTGACTCCCCTTTAGTTGTATTTGACTAGGCATAAACTCAGCATAGGGAACAGGCCTAGATTTGTGAAACAAAAGAAAACATATTTTTATCGCTTGCGTCCGCAAACATCTTTCTATAGAACATGCGCTCCTTTCACGGGAAAGACCTCGAGTCAGCTCCGTTTCGGGAGACCAATTTTGGTCCGGTAGCTCAGTTGGTAGAGCATTTGACTTTTAATCAAAGGGTCCTGGGTTCGAGCCCCAGCCGGATCACCATTACCAAGGGCCTGCAGCAATGCAGGCCCTTCTTTTTTATTCTATTCAACCGCATCGAGTTCCGGCTTACAGAGCTCATAGAAGTCGCACATTCCGCAGTTGGCGGGATCGAGCGTCAGCTCCCACTCCTCCTTGGGGAGCGGTTCATTTTTTTCGCGGTCGCAGTCGACCAGATATTCCGTCATTTCGCCCACGGACTTGCTCATCCGCTGTTTGGTCTCTTCGAGCTCGGCGTCGGAAATCTGGAACGGCAGCACCTGGCCTTCGTTGAGATATTCCACATAGAGGAAAATTTTATCCAGCTTTGCGCCATATTTCACGATGGCCCACAGGGCATAGAGCGAAAGTTGCAATTTATGCTGATCGGCCTTGATCTTGCCAGCCTTCCAATCGTGGATATGGACTTCGTCGCCAATTTTATAGGCATAGTCGGGAATGGAATAAATTTTCACACCTTCAAAAATAAAATGCTCCACATCGCCCCCCAGGTCCGGCGTTGCGATCTGGAATTCCTGGGCGGGCAGAATGTTTCCAACCCTTGGAAGCACCTTATCGATAAAGTTCTGAATGCAGTTTTGAATCTGAGCGGCCACCTTTCGTTTGGCCTCTTTTTCCTCTTCACCGGAAAGTTTTCCGTAGTAATGATCCCGTAGGCAGCAGAACTTTTTCGGGCTGCTGCGCCAGTTTCCCTCCAGCGACTCATTCCACTTTTTGGTCATAAACGGCCGGGCCACCGCTTTCCAGGCATCGTCGGCCGTGACGGTCTTGCCCGCCTGATGTTGCCGCAGCACCCACATGATGGCATTTTCCGCCGCCTGGCCCATCAGGCCCCAGCGGTTATCCATCTTATTCAGCCGATACGCGATTTTCTGCTCTTCGGACGCATTACGCGCCCAGCCGCCCCACATGCCGTATTTGCTCCAGTACCGACGGCGCCGGCACTGCTCAAAATCCTCCGCCGCACTGAACGACCACGAAAACGTATTCTTCAACTGTCCCATATAAACTCCGGATTATTACGTTATTGGATAGCAGGATTAGCGCAGGGTTTAAACCACTAAGGCACAAAGATCACAAAGAAATGCACCCATCCCCTTCACGTTCTTGGTGACTTCGTGGTTGAGGTTTACGAAACTTCCAAGGCTTGGAAATCGAAACACGAAAGTTTCGTGATCGGTTTATCGCTGACGACGGCCGAGGCATATTTGGACCCCGCTTCCAACCGTTGGAAAAACCAACCGTCCTTTTCACCATCCTCATCCGGAACCGAAAAACTGGAAAGTTCACGAAAGAGGCCGGAACCGGTGGCTTTCACATAGGCCTCTTTTCGGGCCCAGTGATGAAAAAATGAAACGTGCAGATCTTCAGCCGATTCGATGCGTCGCGATTCCTCCGGCGTAAAGTAGCGTGAGGCAATCGACATGACATCCAGTTCCCGGCGGATTTTTTCCACATCTACGCCCACCTCCCGTTCACGCCCGAAAGCGAGCACGACCCAGTCGCCGGAATGGGAAATATTAAAAGCGATAGTACCGCATGCGTCTCGCCTGCCACGCAACTCAGCGGTTTGCAGGCGAGACGCCTGCGGTACGTGGTAAGGTTTTCCGTTTTCCGAATATTGGAAATTAATCTTTTCCGCTTCCTCTCCGCTGTAGGCGGCAAGCAACAGGCGAAGCGCTCCGCGGGAAACTGTGGAAGAATGACGATCCTGTTCTCGTTTAAATCGCGCGGCCTTTGCGCGCTCTTCGGAACACAGCAGGTTTTCCAAGGTTTGGAACTTTTCCCGCAGCCGGGGTACTTCAACCCCCCAAATGTGGATATCCGATGTTCCAAGGGTTGGAATGTTCTGCAAATGATCAATGGTTTCCATGTGCTCGACATTGTTAAACAGGTAAAATCTCCCCGCAAACAAAAAGCAACGAGCGCACCATACAGCTCATAAATATCGATATCGTTTTACCGAACTTTCAATCCGTTTTTTTCACCGCTCTGCTGCGTCATGATCCCAGAAAAACGGTGAATTAGATATGCGATGATCGATTGACGAATATCGATCCATACTGGTACGGTTTGACGCATTTACTAGGAGAATGCTGAATGAGCCAAATGGAACGTAAAACCGCCGGCGTACCTACCCTGAAACGCCTACCGCTATATCTGCGCCTGCTGCGCCGGATGAAGGAAGAGGGCGAAGAATATGCATCCGGAACCGTGGTGGCCAAAGAACTGGGCCTGGATCCCATTGTGGTGCGCAAAGATTTAGCAATCACCGGTGCGGTTGGTCGTCCACGGCTTGGCTTTCCGATGGATGAAATTATTTCCGCCATCGAAGAATTTCTCGGTTGGTCCAATACAACCGATGCATTCCTTGTCGGGGCCGGCAGTCTGGGCCGAGCGCTGTTGGGGTACAAAGGCTTTGAACAACACGGCATGCGCATTGTAGCTGCATTTGATAGCAATCCCGATATTATCGGCACCGCAGTTCATGGCAAAACGGTTCTGGATATTGCAAAAATGCCGGAGCTCGCGCGCCGTATGCACGTCCAGATCGGCATTCTGACCGTCACGGCCTCCGTGGCTCAGGGCGTGGCCGACAAGATGATCGAGGGCGGCATACGCGCCATCTGGAACTTCACCCCCACCAGCCTCGACGTTCCCGACCACGTCATCCTCCAGCGCGAAGAGCTTGCCTCCAGCCTGGCCGTTCTCTCCCACCGCCTTCTGATCGAGAATTCTATGTAACCCTTCGGCGACCCAACGGGATCCGCCAGTCATTTTTCCTCTTCGGAGTGCTCAAATGCTCTTGTTCTTTCATACCTTTGACCTGATTCCATACAGCTGGAGAGTTTAAATGAGCGTTTTCCGTGCAAGGAGAACTCAGAATATAGTAGTGAAAAAGCGAAGAACAGATCATCCGCATTCTAAAAGAAGCTGAATCGGGTATGCCGATGGTTAACCTGCTCCGGCAGCAATATAATATTTCCTAGGGCACATTTTATCGCCGAAAGTCGAAGTGCCGCCGCAACGAAGCGCGAGGTCTGGCCAAATTTATGATTCCTGCGGAGTCAGCCGCTCGCATACCAGCGGGCTGCTCAGTCTGGCTCAAAGCTCGGATGGTACGATCAACCGGCACCCAAACATGACGTCCCACTGCGCAATACGTTGAGCGAAACGGCCCGTGAGCGGAAACGCTGGGGCCATAGAGGCGGCTGATCACCCTGCATCGCGATGCCATAAACGCATAGAGCGCGGAGTTCGCGGCGAGTTCCCGAAGAGTACGGGGATGCGTTGCATCCAGAAACAGAAACCCGCATATCGTCCTGCATTTATCCCACTGAACGTTATGGGATATTATAAAGGATAAATGTTCAACCGGGTCTAAAAAACACTTCATGTTTGCGAGGCAAAGATCAGCAAAGTGATCGATCCGCATCGGAAATATTTCGTTTAATGGCAGGTTATTATCTGAAACAAGCGCCACTCCACCCGCTTTTTACCGAAATATTTTTAAAACGGTACCAGCAATCGTTCTGGCAGTGGTTTTCTCAGAAACAACTATTTTGCGATTTTGGTATAAATAACAGATCCGGTGTGATCGAACTGTTCCTGCAAAATTCGATGTTTTTTATTTCATGAAGATGCGGCGGACGCCGATAAATCCAATGCCTGTCAGAGCCACGAGCGTGGCAGCAACCGGCTCAGGAACAGCTGCAGAACCAAATACATCAATTTCCTGAAAAACGGTTCCGTTACCCAACTGATTATCTGCAAAAACAAATCGAATTTCATCCACACCAGAAGCAATTGTACCCGTTGAATCTGTGAGTGAAACAATCGTAGAAGCTTCTCCTCCGG
>CAKZQV010000537.1 GCA_937141895.1 uncultured Verrucomicrobiota bacterium | reverse complement strand
CCCGCCAACCCGAATCCATAGTAGACCGCCAAAAGCGAAAGGCAGATATTCATGAAGCCGCCTATAAGATTCGAGATGCCCAAATAGTGCATTTTATTAAACGCCGGGAAAATGCCCCAAAAAGCTTCTCTTGCCAGCGTCAAAGGAAAATGAAGCAGCATAAGAATCAGGTAGATATGATACTGACGGAATTCCTCCCCCATCCAGAGTTCCAGTACCCAGCCGCCAAACAGCATGATAAAACCACAGATGAAAATGGCCAAAATCGAGAACAACCGGCTGAAAAGCATCAGCGAGTCCTGGATACGTTCAATCCGATCATTTGCATAGTCAATCATGACCACCGGCATGATCAGCGAAGACACATTTTTGGCAATCTGTTGCACAAAATTAGGCCACACCAGCAATGCGGCGCATACCCCGGCCAACTCAATATCCACAAAACGGTTGATAATCAAAACATCCGTTCTCTGGAAGAGGATTTGTCCTAGTTCGGCAACAATACTCCACACCGCCATACTCATGACCGGCCGCACCCATTTTCTGGTGACATATTTCGTGCGGAAAACAATGGAGCCTGCAAATTTCACGAATACATGAAATGTTGCAATCACCCCGATTATTGCAATACCGAGATTAATCCCCGCAATAATCCAAAGGTCGGGACCAATCCAGGAGATCAGGCCGAATGTAAGGGCCAGCTTCAGGATCTGACACACCACTTCAATCTTAATTGAGATATCCAGACGGTTGGCGGCCTGAATCGGAGTGCGTAGAACACTGAACAATACCGTAATTAAATAGACGATAATATTACATGAAACCAGAATCCTGAAATCGCGACTTTCCTCAGGCGGAAAATCGATCAGCCAGTGCAGTTTCCAGACCCCGAATATAAATACAGGTAACTGTATTAAAATGAGAGCCAGGTTTGCGACGATCGCAGTAGAAAAAATCTGATTCGACTGCTCCCAGTCATTTTTATTCAACGCAATATTCAGGAAGCGCCCAATAGAACTGCTGATACAACCCGAGATAAATCCCACAAATTGCGTCAATACCCCCGCAAGGGCGATCAAACCATAGGTTCCCTTTCCAAACTGTCCAACCAGAAAGGGAATAAGGACAAAGCCGGAAATAGTGAAGATACCAAAACGAAGCGCCGTGTAGACGCCGTTATTCATCACCCTTTTGACACTGCTGTCAGACTTAAATTCAGACATAAAAAATCGCGCAGTTTCCTGGGCCTTGAGATTGAGAATTATTTGACATCATAAAAAAAAGATACACGCACGCTGAAATTGAAGCAATCCCACAATAGAACAGGACGAGGGCGCAAAGTGAATGATCCACTCGCAGATAAGACGGATGTTTAACCTGCGGTAATCGGGCAATGCGAACCCCTATGCGGCTCGCATCGTAGCCCGATCTGTATAGGTTTCTGTCCGGAAGCGATCGTCCGATCTCAAACCGAAATACTCCCGGAGATCGCAGTGCAATCAAGAGTTTGATTGCACATTTGCGAAAGCTTTTTTATTCATGTCTGAACTTACGGCGTTGTTGCGTGTCAACATCGGTCCAGACGCCGCCATTTTGTTCCTGAAGCTTCCACATATATTCATACCCGACCGTCAAGGAGGAGAACGGAATCTCCAGTGATTCCAGATGTTCTAAATCGTCAATATAATATGTAGTATCCGTCTGGACTTCATATACCTCAACTCGCAACGGTCGGTCCCCAAACCCGGCCAGCGGGATTACGTACGCAGCCAAAGACACTTCCGAAAGCTCATCATCCACATACACCACGGTAATCTGATAGGTTTCGCCGCCGCCGGTGACTGTGACAATGGCCTCACTGCCTACTGAAGGTGTGGATTTTAATCCCAGCGTCAGGACACCCGAGTCAGTTTCATCATCAACAGATGTTCCCGACTTTGAAAGGTTCAACCAGGAACTCGAAGTTTCAGCATTCCAGGAAAGATTAGCGGTTCCACCATTTCTTACATTGATTGCCGAGCTGTCCACATTATCAGAAAGCAGAATCACGCGCTGGGGAACATAGAGCCTCGCACCTGACGGTGTGCCACCATAGACAGTAGCAAAGGAGGACCACGTATTATCAAGGAGCAGAGGAGGGTTATCATCGGACATGGTGATGCCCACTCCACCACCTTTTCCTGAAAAACTATTCCCGATACAGATCAGGCCGGAGCTGTTATCGGTCTCTTCCACTCCATATGTAACCTGGGAAAATTCACTGTCAGCCAATGCCGTTAGTCCAACATGATCGTTTACCTCTGCCGTAATCAGAAATCCGGCAACCTCGATATCCGCAACCGAATTCTTGCGGAATACATTCCCAATAAAGGCCTTATCATTCGCGTAAGGGTCGCTCGTATTGGGTCGGTTACCGAAGATGAGCGAGATACCATGCTTATGTTCAGACCACACATTATTCTGATAAACGCCGAAATATATCGGATTCACAGTGTTGATATCATCAAAATAGGCCTGCGATTCTGAGAACAAAGAAAGTGCAGATCGTGTTTGTGAGATTCTATTTCCATCCACCACCACGGAATGACCACTGCCCGTGATTTGAAAGCCAACGCTGGCCGAATAGGTTGAAGTACGAACTGAGTCGAGATCATTGTCGTAAACAATAAAACGATGACAGAAGCGACCAATCACCACCCTACTGGTTGAATCCGGAATGACCTTCCAGTCTTCTTTCAGATAAATCGTATCTCCACTGTTGGAGCCAATCTGCCGGGATTGGCCCAGGCCGCGTCCATCGACAATCGTCACATAACCATAGTTTGCACTTTCGTGGTGACTACCATAGCCCGGCATTGTGACGGAATTAGCACTCGCCGAACTGACGGCCCCTCTGAACGAGGTATTGCCTCCTTCAAACAGAATCTGCTCACTGGAATTTTGGTCAACCACCTCACTCATCGTGCAGTTGAAAGGAAGTGCAACCGGAAGATAGGCAGACTCCCAACCATAGAACTGTATGACAACTTCGCCAGATGCCTGATCATAGCTAACAACTTTGTATCCTCGACCTTTACCTGTCACTGGATTCGGCAGATTGACCTTCAGCGTATTCACCTCAACATTTGGACGATTGAGTCCCGAAAAATACAGTGTTCTGCGCCAAATGTACTGAGACTCAGAACTTGCACTTCCATTGTAAAGCACATCAGCTCCCATGCCTGTTGGGATCCCACTGAAAAAAGGCGTCGACACGCGAGGTACCATATCTATGGTCCTGGAGTTCCCCACGTAAAAATTATTCCATCCACGAACGCCGCCGGCAATCCAGCGTCCTTTTGCCCATCCGTCGCCATCCGATGTATCGGAGCTATCCAGCATCCGAGCAGTACAGTCAAAAACAGCTGCACGTGATGTTTCCATTCCCAACAAATTATTCGAATCGTGAACACCAAACCAAGTGCACCCCTTGATAATAATATCTTCCGAACGTTCGAACCACGTAGAGCGTGCGGTGTAAAACTCGCAATCTTCGAAATACAGGTGATCTGCAGTTAAAGCCCGAAAATGATTTTCGACCTGAGAGGTCGCATTGGTCTGCATGAGTTGCATACGCGTAAAGCGTATGTCAGAGCAGGATTCGACATTAAACAAAGGTTGATAGTTCAGGTTATTCCCAAATCCACCCGTTTCAATCGTAAGATCTTCAAATCGTGTATGATCGGCGCGCACATTAATCATCTTGTACGGATGGATGAGTTTATAGGGCTTTATAATACTGGTTCCCATGCCATCCCCCTTGATGCGCACGCTGCCCGAACCATTCATCAGAAATTTTGAGCCCAGCAAATAGGTGCCCTCAGGAAAATAGAGGGTCTTGAGCGCTTTATTTTTTACCGCGTTATACGCAGCATTAATTGCCGCTGCATCATCCGTATTTCCATCGCCCTTTGCACCGTAAGTTTTAACATTCGTCCAGGTCGCGGGGTTATCGTCCCAGACTAACTTGTTTCGCACCGTAAATGTACGAGCCATCGACCAGCCATACTCTTTCCCGTGCCCATTGTGGGCATAACATGTATAGGTTCCGTTTGCTAAACCTGCAGGAACCTTAAAATCGGCTTTATAGGGATTGTTGCTTTCACTTTCTATCCATCCATGACCGACGATATAGAGGTAGCTTTTCCCATCTCCAAGTTTCAGATTCTGACCAAAAACTGAAAATATTTCATCGGTAGATACCTGATCCGGCCCAATCCACCAAGCCTCAGCTCTATTGATCGCCACCGGTTTCCCGAACCCATGGTCATTATGTGGCCACATAAGATAAAAGGTCTCTGGGGGCAGCGTATCAGGCAGCGTGATCACAGCTTCCTGCCCCTCCAACCGACGAATCAATGCATCTCCGGTCTGGGAGCGACCCTCACCATAAATCACAAAGCGAGTATCGCGCCCTTCTGCAATTCCGGAAAATGCAGTCAGCTCTTCTCCGG
>CAKZQV010000536.1 GCA_937141895.1 uncultured Verrucomicrobiota bacterium | reverse complement strand
CACATCGAGAATTTCCTTACTGGTCATGACGTGCGGCTGGTCAGCACCCGGAATCGGCGGAACAAACGGAGAACCGCCAGTGGCGATGACCACGTTATCACCTTCGTAGACCCTACCTTCAACTTCCACCTTACCGGAACCGATAAGCTTGGCGGCACCATAAAGGACTTCAACCTTATTTTTTTTCATCATCGCCGCAACGCCGCCGCGCAGGGTTTCGATGACGTCCTTTTTCCAGGCTTGAGTTTTCGCCATACTGAACTTCACTTCGCCCGTGGTGACCCCGAATTCCGGTGCTTCTTTGGCGTGCACATAATGCTTTGCAGAGTTGAGCAGGGTTTTGGTCGGAATGCAGCCCCAGTTCAGGCAGACGCCGCCAAGATATTTTTTCTCGATCAGCAGAACCTTCTGGCCCTTATGCGCTGCGCGCTCAGCCATTTCATATCCGCCCGGACCAGCACCAATAATGATGATGTCCCAGTCTGCGCCGGTGGGAACTTTTGCCACCGGAGCCGGTGCCGCGGCTGGTGCCGAAGCAGCCGCCGGTTTTTCTTCAGCCACCGGTGCAGGTGCGGCCGGAGCCTCTGCATCCGCCGGACGCAAGGCGGAAATATCTTCGCCGGCTGCGCCGATGGCCGCGATTACTTTAAGGACTTCCACGTCGGCTTCCGCCGGGTAGAAGATTCCAAGAACGGTTCCCGCTTCAGGCGCTTCAACTTCGAAGGTCGCTTTATCGGTTTCCACTTCGCAGAGCGCCTGGCCTGCGGTAACGGTGTCGCCTTCCGCGACTTTCCATTCGATGATGATACAGGACTCAACAGACTGACCCTGTCTCGGCATAAGTACTTCAATAGCCATCAATTTCTCCTTTCCGTCGAAAGAATATCCAATATCGAACAAGGAACTCCGAATTGCGAAGTCCCTTGATGCCGGATACTATTCCTTCTCCAAATTTTTCTTTGCTGTATTAATGCTGGTTACGAATATCGAAATCAATTCATCCGCTTCTTCCACAAGCGGCTGAAGACTCTCTGCACCGATCAACGTCGTCTTAATCATGATCTTCAGACACACGATCGTTTCGCGGAGTTCCTTCAGACAGATTTTCATCTTGTGGATGAAGTCCTTGCGGGATTCAGCCCCTTGCGCTTCACCATAGTTCAGTGCGGGAGATGTTCCGCTTCGGCAAAGCTGTCCAGAAAGGTGCTGTCCCGCTTTGGTCGAAGGCAATGCATCTGAAACCTTGATGCAGCGCGCAGCAAAGTCGATCAACCGATCTTCCAGATCAAATTTGTTATCCTTCGACATTCGAGATTCCTTGTTTGATATTCGTGATTCGTTAGCCTGCTAACGTAAGTTCGAATGCAGCCAGCTTGTTGCGCAGGCTTGCGATGAAGCGGGCCGCCGGTGCGCCGTCTGCCGCCGCGTGGTCGAAGGTAAGTGAAAGTCCCATGTGCGGAACAAACTCGATTTCGCCTCCGTTGGATACCGGCTTCTGCTGTACGGAGCAGACCCCCAAAATGCCCACCTCCGGAGCATTCAGAACCGGTGTAAAGCTTTCAATGCCCATGGCGCCGAGGTTGGTAACCGTGAAGGTACCACCGCTCAAAGCGTCCGGATCAATCGTGCCTTCGATGCAGGCCACGGCCAGACGTTTGGTTTCAGCAGACAGCTGCTTGAGCGTCATCAGGTTGGCGTAGCGGATCACCGGAACCATCAGGCCGCGCGGCGTGTCCACAGCAAACCCGAGGTGAACGTTGCCAAACTCCACGATTTTATCGCCAAGCATGTGGGCATTGAGTTCAGGGAACTCGCCGAGCGTTTTAACGGTGGCATAGAGCACCACATCGTTGATGCTGATGCCGCCAACGCCGGCTTCTTCCGGAGCGGCTTTGCATTTGGAGCGGTAACCGAGAATGGAGCGGGCATCAACCGAAGAGTTGAGCGTGAGCTGTGCGGTGGTCTGCAGCGAGTTAAGCATACGGCCAGCAACCACTTTACGAACACCTTTAACCGGAACTTCATTAACGGCACCCGGGAAGTCCATGGAAGCAACGGCTTCTGCTACGGCTTCCGGAGCAACGCTCATCAGGTCGGCGGCGGTAACGCGTCCGCCGAGGCCGGTTCCAACAGCTGGAATATCGAGGCCTTCAGCTGCAGCTTTCGCCTGGGCAGCCGGAGTAACAATCTGTGCGGCTTCAACATCGCGTTCGATCACGCGTCCCCCGGGGCCGGTACCTGCGAGCGTCATAGCATCAACACCCTTCTTTTCTGCGAGCATGCGGGCACGCGGCGAAACGCCAGTGGCGGTTCCGGCCGGAGCTGTTGCAGCAACCGGTGTAGGAGCAGCGGCCGGTGCCGGAGCGGTTTTTTCTTCAGCAGCCGGGGCTTCCGGTGCCGGAGCAGCGGCCGGGGTTTCGTCGGCAGGGCGCAGAGCAGAGATATCTTCGCCTTCGTCGCCAATGGCGGCGATGACTTTTAAAACTTCAACGTCGGCTTCGGCCGGATAGAAAATACCCAGCAGTGTGCCGGATGCAGTTGCTTCCACCTCGAAGGTGGCTTTATCGGTTTCCACTTCGCAGAGGGCCTGCCCTTCCGTAACAACATCACCTTCGTTAACCTTCCACTCGATGATGATGCAGGATTCAACAGACTGACCCTGGCGTGGCATTAGAACTTCTGTAGCCATAATTTATTCTCCTAAACTACGCTTTAATTACGCGTACGTTCGCTTTGGTTAATTCTTCTTCAAACTCTCCGGACAGCTCGCTATCGGTCACAAGCGCATCCACCCCGTCAAACGGAAGGATTCGTGCAAAGCCCGGTTTCCCGAACTTGCTTGAATCCGACATTGCAATCACTTCATCGGCCTGCTCGGCCATTTTGCGTACCAGATCGGCACTCTCTACAAAGTGGGCGGAAAAGCCCTGCTTCGCGGATGCGCCGTCGATACCAATAAATGCTTTGGAAACATAAAACTGATCAATCGCCTGCAAGGCCATGGGCCCAACCACACCCTCTTCCTCCGGACGAAACTCTCCGCCGACCAACGTCACGCGCAGCTGCGGGTTATTACGGGCATGCGAAAGCAGCAACGTGTTGTTGGTGACAATATGGATGCCTTTTTTTCCGAGGAGATATTTGGCAATCAGAGCCGTGGTCGTCCCCGCAGAAACTATAATGGTATCGCCGTCTTCAACCAGTTGGGCCGCGGCCTTGGCGATGACGCCTTTAATGCCCTTGTCGGCCTGCATGCGCTCGAGGACTTTCGGATGCTGGGCCGGCACGGCGCCGCCGTGTGTACGAAGGAGCAGTCCTTCTTCCTCTAAGGCGGCTAGGTCGGCGCGCACGGTAACCACCGTTACATTAAACTGTTTTGCGAGTCCGGACACGCTGACACTCCCCTCCTTCATAAGGAGATCGAGGATCACCGATTTACGCTCTGCAAAGTTGTTACTCATGGACTCTAAACTTTCTTTTGCTATCGTTTGAGTTTCTTTTTACCTTGTTTTTGCTTTCCATCAAGCTGTTTTTTGATTTTTATTTATTTCACTTCCAACCATTGGAAAGGAGA
>CAKZQV010000535.1 GCA_937141895.1 uncultured Verrucomicrobiota bacterium | reverse complement strand
CATTCGCCAGGCGGTTCGCCAGATCGTCGAATCGGCGCTGCTGCTGTTTCCAATATCGTGAATAATCCGGCGTTGGAGGAGCGGGTCTTTGCGTTGTTTTCTGAACCAGCTCGACTTTAGGTCGGGGTTCCGGTTGGGCTGTGCGCTCTGCCTGGGGTTCCGGTGCTGTTATCTCCGGAATTTCAACTATGGAATGGACGAGTTCCGGCTCCGGAATTTCAACCTTTTTCTCCGGCGGGGTCGGGATTGGCTCTTCAGCGACGATTTCTGTTTCCCGGTCCGGACGCAACAGGACGCTCCCGCCCACAAGGGCGAGCAACAGAATGGAAGCAGTCAGATATTTTTTCATGGTATCTCTCAAAAACACGGCATGCATAGCATACGATCGGGGAAAATGAAAGTTTCATCTAATTACGGCCGAGCACAAAAAAAGCGTTTCCAACCACAGGAAACGCTTTTTGAACGATCATAATCGTTGATCAGTTCTGCTTATAATGCATGGACTTAAAGGCCTCGCCGAAGGTTTTCGCTTTTGATACGAGGGTTTCCATCAGCGATTCAGCGGCGGTAACATTATCCATATCCTTCAGCTCGCCGGCATCGAGAAAATAGCCGTGGCAGCTGGTGCAGACTTCAAATTGCAGGGTCGGATCTTCGCGGTCGGACGCGGTCTGCATCTCGATGCTGCATTTCGGGCATTTGATATCGCGGATCTTATTCATCTTGATGCCCTTGAGTGCACTGCCGGTATCCACCGTTCGCACGTCAGCGGTTTCGATCATATCTTCGGCCTCGAAGAGATCAAACCACATGCCGCTGCATCCCGTGCAGCGATCGATGGTAATTCCTTTTTCTGTTATTTCTTCCATTGAGGACGCACATTTCGGGCAATTCATAAATCTTCTCCTGATTGATTTGTAAAAAGATATAAAGGGCTGGCTCATTTTGAGCCAACCCTTTCTCGTGAAAACTTATTTCGCTCCAAGGATATTGGCGAAGAAGTTGTTGCCTTTATCGTCGACGAGAATGATGGCCGGGAAGTCGACCACTTCGATTTTACGGACGGCTTCCATGCCGGGCTCTTCCATATCGACGACTTCGACTTTTTTAATGTTTTTCTCGGCCAGCAGAGCAGCGGGGCCACCGACGGAGCCGAGGTAGAATCCGCCGTATTCTTTACACCCGTCGGTCACATCCTGTGAACGGTTGCCTTTGGCGAGCATGACCATGGAGCCGCCGTGCGACTGGAATTCCTTCACATACGGATCCATGCGTTGTGCCGTAGTCGGGCCGAAGGAGCCGGACGGTTTTCCTGCAGGGGTTTTGGCCGGGCCGGCGTAGTAGACCGGATGATTTTTAAAGTATTCCGGCATCGGTTCGCCGTTATCGAGTTTCTCTTTGATTTTGGCGTGGGCAATATCGCGCGCCACAATCAGGGTTCCGTTGAGACGCAGACGGGTGAGTACCGGATAGGTGGAGAGCTCTTTAAGGATGTCGTTCATCGGGCGGTTGAGGTCAATCACCGGGGCGTCGTCGGCTTCTTTACCGAGGTTTTCCGGGGCATACATGGCCGGGTCATATTCTAGTTGTTCTAGGAAAACGCCTTCTGAAGTAATCTTCGCTTTGACGTTGCGGTCGGCTGAACAGGAAACGCCGATGCCCACCGGGCAGGACGCGGCGTGGCGGGGCAGGCGAATGACGCGGACATCGTGGCAAAAATATTTACCGCCGAACTGCGCGCCGATTTTTGAATCACGGCTCCATTCCAGGACTTTCTGCTCCCATTCCAGGTCGCGGAACGCGCGGCCGGTTTCATCGCCGGAGGTGGGCAGATCATCGAGAGCGCCGATGGAGGCCATCTTGACATATTTCATGGTGGTTTCGGCGGAGGTTCCGCCGATCACAATCGCGTAGTGGTACGGCGGGCAGGCGGCGGTGCCGACATTGAAGAATTCCGCTTTAATGAATTCTGCGAGATTTTCTTCGGTGAGCAACGATTTGGTTTTCTGGAAGAGATAAGATTTATTCGCCGAGCCGCCGCCCTTGGCGATGAAGGTGAGGTTGATTTCATTGCCCTTGCCGGCATAGAGATCGATCTGGGCCGGGAGATTGTTGCCGGTATTTTTCTCGGCGAACATGGAGAGCGGGGCGATCTGGGAATAGCGGAGATTGCGTTCCTGAAAGGCTTTGAATACGCCTTTGGAGAGGGCTTCTTTTTCGTCGAAGTCGGTCCAGACCTGCGCGCCTTTGGTTCCGGTCACGATGGCGGTGCCGGTATCCTGGCAGGTGGGCAGTTCGCCGTGGGCCGCAATAATGGAGTTTTCGAGGAAAGAGCGCGCCACAAATATATCATTTTCGCTGGCTTCCGGGTCGTCGAGGATTGAAGCGACCTGTTTCATGTGGCCGGGGCGGAGGTAGAAGGAAACATCGCAGAAGGCTTCGTAAGCGAGCTGTTCCAAAGCTTGGGGCTCAACCACCAAAACGTCTTTTCCGTTGAAGGTTTCGGTGCGGACGCCTTCGGCTGTGATCAGGCGGTAGGGGGTGTTGTCTCCACTGTGCTGGAAAGTCGGGGTATAGGTATATTCACTCATAACGGGGCTCCATAAATCGGGTTTTCTACTCAGTTTCGTCTTCAACGCGAGCGAATGTGTGTAGCACAAACGCGGCGCAGTAGCATAGTGTAAATTGGCAGATTTGGATCCGACACTCGGTATTTTGCTAGTCGTCTTAGGGGTTGCGGTGTAAAAATTCTTAATCTATATTCCCGCCCGAATTAACACGTTAAGGAGAGTTGAAGAATGAAGTTTTTGAAAGGGTGTTTTGTTGCCGCGTTGATGGCAATTCCGTTGGTCGGTCTGGCAGATGAGGTCACTAATGTGACCTACAAGAGCAGTGCCGCCCTAGGTGCAACATTCAAGACCGGTAATACTGAAAAATCACTTTATACGGCGGATTTAAAATGGGATCGCTATGCGCCGAAAAATGATTGGATTAACAGCCTCTACGGTGAATATGGCGAGACCGATAAAGAGCGCACGGAAGGCAAAATCCGTGGACAGTCGGACTATCGCTATAAGTTCGGCGGAAAGAACTTTTTCGCGGGAGCCTTTAGTGAGCTGGTTAATGATGCGGTAAAACAGATTCGTTTCCGTGGAAAGATCGGTCCGGATATGGGGTACTATTTTATTAATAAAGAGCATCACAAACTGGATGCCTCGTTTGGTATCAACTATGTATATGAACGCACGGCGAACCAGGAGCGGGACTACGGGGAGTGGCGCCTTGCCGGTAACTACTTCATCAAGATGACCGATACATCTGAGTTTTACCTCAACGTTGAATATAGCGCGAATGTGGAAGATTATACCGACAGCCTCGGCCTTTTGGTGACCGGTGTGAAGAGTCAAATCAAAGATAACTTTTCCATCTATATCGAGCTGCGTGATGAGTATGACAACGTGCTGGACGATGGTGTTGATGAATATAATGATGTAACCATTCTGGCTGGCCTCGCTTACGACTTTTTGTAAGTTCCAGTGTCTGGAAAGTTTAAGCCGTCCGGGAGGGCGGCTTTTTTCATTTCAACCCTTGGAGTATTCCAATGACTGGAAAATCGACATTCAATATGGCTGAGAATCCTCCGAAAGGGAACTTGGTTGGATTGTCCGATGAGTTGGTTCAGCGTGTGCTTGAGGGGGCGCGAACAAGTCCGCGCAAACGGATGATTCTTCCGCTGCATAAAGGCGATTCCGCATTGCTTCAGCGCATGCTGAACGCCATTCAGCCCGGTTCCTATATCCGTCCGCATCGGCATGCGAAGGATCGGGCGGAAAGCATCATTGTCCTTCGGGGCGCCATCCGATTTCTAATATTTGATGACCGCGGCGAAATGTTCCAAACCTTGGAACTCCGCGCCGGAACTCCAACCTTTGGCATCGATTTCGAGGGCGGGGTTTGGCACAGCTTCCAGGCATTGGAAAAAGACACCGTGCTTTTTGAGGTAAAACCCGGACCGTATAATCCAGATACCGATAAAGAATTCGCCCCCTGGGCACCGGAAGAGTTTTCGGATGGGGTGAAAGTCTTTTTGGAGTCTTTGTGTGAGTGACCCCAACGCGCTCCCTTCGGGAAGCACGTTCTACACGGTATCAGCTATAGCCGGAAAGGGTGAGGAGCGGGGTTGACTTCGTCTCGCTTCGCGTCGCGTTACGCGAGCGCGCTATTTGCAGAATTTGACCACGTCTTCATAGGGCATTTGTCCGCCGAAGATGTCGAGGGCGGAGCCGATGGTGACGTCGATGCGGCCTTGGCCGGCCTCGTTCAGCTTTTCCAGATCCTGAAAATTTCGTACGCCACCGGCGTAGGTGCAGGGAATGGGGCAGTGGTCGGCCAGCAGTTTGATCAGATCGTCTTCCATGCCCTGCTGTTTGCCTTCCACGTCCACGCCGTGGATCAGGAATTCGGCACAAAGTCCGCCGAGCGTTTTCAGTGAGTGCTCGTTGACGATATAGTCGGTGAAGGTCTGCCAACGGTCGGTGACCACATAGTAGTTGCCCTCTTTTTTGCGGCAGCTTAGATCAATGACCAGCTTATCGACGCCGACGGCTTCGAGCAGTTGATCGAGGCGACTGGGATCCAATTGGCCCTTTTGAAAAAGGTACGAGGTGACGATGACGTGCGATGCGCCGTCGTTGATCCAGAGTTTGGCGTTGTCGATGGCTATGCCGCCGCCGATCTGCAGCCCACCGGGCCAGGCGGCGAGGGCTTCTTTTGCGGCATCAACATTCCCTTTGCCCAGTTTAATGACGTGCCCACCGGTAAGACCGTCTTTTTTGTAGAGCTGGGCGAACCAGGCCGGCGGGTTTTCGGAAATAAAATTGGTTTCGGGGTCGGCGCCGTCGGTCAGCGATCCGCCGACGATCTGTTTCACTTTTCCATTATGCAGGTCTATGCAGGGTCTAAATTTCATGATGGGGCGCATTTTGCACAGGAATGGCGGGTAATTCAACGCTTGTATCTTCCGGCATTCTCCCTATCATCGCCCGTCCGATTTTTAAATTTGAAGAAGAGAAGTATTATGAGTGAAAAACCGAGCAAATATTACGTTACGACGCCGATTTACTATGTGAACGATAAGCCGCATATCGGCCACTCCTACACGACCATTCTGGCCGATGTGCTGGCGAACTATCATCGGCTCCTCGATATTCCGACCTGGTTTCTGACTGGAACCGACGAGCATGGCCAGAAAGTGCAGCAGGCGGCGGATGCAAATGGCATCACCCCGCAGGAGCAATGCGATCAGACAGTGGTTCGGTTTCAGGAGCTGTGGAAGCGCCTCGAAATTAAAAACGACGATTTTATCCGCACGACGGAAGAACGTCATAAAAAGGTGGTGCAGGAAACGCTGCAGGAACTGTTCGACCGCGATGAAATTTACAAGGCCGAATACGAAGGCTGGTACTGTGTTGGCTGTGAACGATTCTTCACCGAAAAAGACCTGGTCGACGGCAACTGCCCGGAGTGTACCCGTCCGGTCGATAAGATTATCGAATCCAACTATTTCTTCCGGATGAGCAACTATCAGGATTGGCTCATCAGTTATATTGAAGAAAACCCAAAATTTATTCAGCCGGCATTTCGTGCGAATGAAACCCTCGGTTTTCTAAAAAATAAGGAATTGCAGGATCTGTGTATTTCCCGTCCGAAATCGCGTCTCGCTTGGGGGATTGAACTTCCGTTCGATACGGAATTTGTAACGTATGTCTGGTTCGACGCGCTCATCAACTATATTTCAGCTATCGGCTACAAATCAGACGAAGAGCAGTTTGCAACATGGTGGCCGTGCTCCACGCACCTGATCGGTAAAGACATTCTGACGACGCACACGGTCTATTGGCCGACGATGCTGAAAGCGATGAATGTGGAGATGCCGGAATCCATTTTCGCCCACGGTTGGTGGCTGACCGGTCGGACCAAAATGAGTAAATCACTTGGTAATGTCGTCAATCCGATGGATATGATCGACAAAGTCGGAGTCGATGCCTTCCGCTATTTCCTGATTGCGGAAATGACGCTCGGCCAGGATGCCTCGTTTACCGAAGAGGCCTTTGTGAAACGCTATAATGCGGATCTGGCCAACGATCTCGGG
>CAKZQV010000534.1 GCA_937141895.1 uncultured Verrucomicrobiota bacterium | reverse complement strand
CAATGGTACTAGGGGGTAGACCCTGGGAGAGTAGCACGCAGCCGGTTTTTATTTTCAAACCCTGAAACTTAATTGTTTCAGGGTTTTTTCGTGTGATTTCGGTAAATGCAAATTGTGCACCGAAAACTTGATGAGGTTTGGAAATACTTGTTATATTTGACGCATATTAAGAATTTTCAATGGGGAGTATGGAATGAAATTTTTTTATGTAATGGGCTTAGTCGCCGCTTTTATTTCCGTTCATTCAGAAGCTCGGATATGGACCAGTTCTAAAGGAAAAATTTTGGAAGCTGACTATGTAGGGGATGCGGGCGATAAGGTTGTGGTTGAGCTGCCGAATGGTAAAACAAGAAAGATTCCGGTTGATGCCTTTTGCAAAGCAGATCAGGAATTTATTTTTAACCAAAAACCGCCATCAATCGATATATCCGTTAAGCGCGGTACAAGTAGAGATTCCGTAAAGGGCGATATAGATGACAAAGTGGAACAGTTTAAATTCGAAATTGAACTCGAGAAAAAGAGTAATCGCCCATATACCAAAAAACTAAAAATAGAACTTTATGTTTTTGGGTATGTGCTACACGGAAATATGCTCAAATTACTGGATAAGCAGCAGGAAAAATTTGAACTGAGTGAGCCCCGCGGCAGTACGTACAGTCTAAAAGGGAAAAAGGTGAGAATTCAGCACGACCCCTCTGGATACGGCACAAAATACGACAGTTATTTTATCTGCATTTCTACTGAAGATGGAACTGTTCTTGAAAAAAAAGGGCAGGACAAATTCGAAGAATATTTGCCTATTTTACGCGAATCTGAAGTGGATGCATATTTTACGATGGATATGGAGCCTAGTGATCGTAAGCCGGGCGTCTATTACAACAATTAACCAGATGGGTTATGTAATGCCATCTACGAAATTACGGTTATTTAGCACACAAGAGTGTGCACTTTTAGACAAGTCCCGAATCTGAAAATCTAACGTGAAAATGGTCGGGGATGTAGAATTTTGATTATGATATACCCATGCAGTGATTATGGCGGGAACGGTAGAATACGGTATCGTGAGAACCTTTGAGGCGATGGGAAGAATACAAGGGGAGTTTCTGGATGAAGCTGGTTATCGCAACGCGCAATGCCCATAAGCTGGAAGAGATTCAGGCTATTTTTGATTTCCAGGGATTGGACGTTCAGTCTGCCTTTGATTTTCCCGAAATTCCCGATGTGGTAGAGGATGCAGATACTTTTGTGGGAAATGCATCAAAAAAAGCGGTCGAAGTGGCCAAGGCTACCGGTTGCTGGGCGCTAGCGGATGATTCGGGGCTTGAAGTAAATGCGCTTGAGGGCGCGCCGGGAGTTTATTCCGCGCGTTATGCCGGCGAACCGTGTTCTTATGAAAAGAACAATGAAAAGCTGCTTCATGAACTTTCGGGCGTTAAAAACCGCTCGGCTCGTTTCCGGACGGTAATTGCACTTTCGGATCCTGAGGGGCATGTAAAAACGGTAGAGGGTATTTGCCCGGGTAAAATTATCGATGAACTGCGTGGAACCCATGGATTCGGTTATGATCCACTCTTTGTGCCGGAGGGGTATGAACAAACGTTTGCTGAGCTGGATGCTTCAGTAAAAAACAAAATATCCCACCGAGCCCGTGCACTGAGAGCGGCTCAGGATGCCTGGGGCAAACTGTTGTCCTCCCTATAAGGGCAATAATAATCTGTTCCGTGCGTTTTTAAAGACGTACGCTTTGTGAAAAGGAGAGCAGATAATGAAAGTAAAACGATCCCTTCTATGCTTAGCGCTCACCGCCATGTTCGTGGGTTCTGTTCGTGCAGAACTTCGAGTTTGGACGGATAAAGGCGGCAAAACAATCGAAGCCGAGCATGTTCGTACACTGACCAACGAGGTTGTGTTGCGCCGGGCCGACGGAACGGAAATCCGGGTCTCGCTTGATACCTTAAGCGAGCGGGATCGCAAATATGCCATCCTGCTGACGCCGCCCAGAATTTCGATTAATGTGTCCACCGACACTGACCGCTCTAACACGGGCATCAATCGCCGCACTCAGATTCAAGAAGAAGAAATCCAGGCTGAAGTTACGATTGAGAAGACCAGCTCGTCACCCTATGAAGAACCGTTGCGGGCCACGCTGGTATTAATCGGAGAAACGGAGCAGAGCGGCCATAGCCTTATTCTGGAAAAACGGAATGAAAAGTTCAGCTTTTCCGAAGGAAGCGAAGTGCGGTTTGAATCGGGAAAAATCAGCCTGCGTCAGGTGGAATCCGGAAAGGAACGGGGCGTTGAGTATAAGGGATACATTGTCGCCGTAATGGATAAAATCGGCGAAAGGCTCGAACTGAAATGCAGTAAGCTCGAATACGAGAAAAATGCAGAGGTTCTGTTGTCCGGGTCCCGAGGAACCGTGTATGACGAGGACTACAAAGTCGTTGGTCCGAAAAAGAAGCCGAATAAGGAGAGCCAACAGAATGCACCCAAAAAGAGCTGGAGGCGTGGGTTCTGATTTCCAGACATTGGAAATTTCCAATGATTGGAACAGTCGTTACGAAACATCGTGACGGCTTTTATTTTGCCCAATCTCGGTCAGGGGTCTATATTCCCGCTTTTGCGAACAGATTTAGGAGAGAAAAATGATTACAGCCATCAGCCCGATTGACGGGCGCTATGCATCCAAGGTCGCCGAATTGACCGAATGTTTTTCAGAATATGCCCTCGTGCGCAACCGCGTCCGCGTTGAAGTCCTCTGGCTTATGGCCCTCTGTGCCGAACCTGGCATTCCTGAGTGCCGCGCGCTGACTGCTGAAGAAGAGACTGTGCTGATGGGCATTGTCGAAGATTTTACTCCGCAGGAAGCGGAAAAAGTGAAAGAAATCGAGCGCACCACCAATCACGATGTGAAAGCGGTTGAATATTACCTGAAGAAAAAAATTGAGGGCACTTCCGTTGAAGAACTTTCTGAGTTTATTCATTTTGCTTGTACTTCCGAGGACATCAACAACACCTCTCATGCG
>CAKZQV010000533.1 GCA_937141895.1 uncultured Verrucomicrobiota bacterium | reverse complement strand
GTGGCGAAGGACCTTCATGAAGACCAGAACCTGGCGCAGCTTCAGCCCGAACGCACGAAGGAACTGTCAAAGGCATTGATGACCCATCTCGGGGAAACCAATGCAAAAATTCCACAACCAGATCCCGCCCATAATGAGAAAAAAGAGAAGCAGACCATAGCGCGAATGAAGGCCAATGCATCAAAAAAGCAGGAAGCCTTGCGTAAGGAAATGCTGAGCAAAGATTGGCAACCCAATCCATCCTGGTGGGGCAGTCTTCAAACCGAAGATTGATTGGACAGGTCTGATTGGACTGGTCTGATCGGATCTCGCGGTTCGAGTGGCTGGCTGGTGATCTGGATCTGCCTGTGCACGCCCCTTCAACAGCTGAGGGCCTTTAAACGTATGTTCATTCCGGCTTCAGCAAGCCGAAAGGTCAGGCTTGAATTCCCGATTTCAGCGCTTGCTGTGTGGGATGAACAACAGGATAAATTTGCCGTTAAGCTTGGAGCATATAAAATCATGTTGGGATCATCATCGGCTGATATTCGGACTTCAGCGATGATTAAACTTGCATAATTTTTTGGCCAAGTTGTGGGGCTTTCGTGCAAAGTCCTATTCTGATGGATTGGGAATAAAGGAGTGTTGCGATGCAAAGAAGAAGGTTTATGGAATTCACAGCGCTCGGTGCTGCTTTCGGAGCGATCAAAGGGTATGCCGCACCGACGGCTGAGCGTCCGAATATTCTCTGGCTGACCTGCGAGGATAATAATGTCAACTGGGTGGGATGCTACGGCAACGAGTATGCCGACACCCCGAATATTGACCAATTGGCGAGCGAGGGTTTCCAGTATATGCACGCCTATGCCAACGCGCCGGTCTGTGCGCCTTCACGCAGCACGTGGATTACTGGCATGCTCTCCTTGTCGAATGGCACCTTCCCGATGAGGAGCCGCAATGAGATCCCGCATGACCGGATTAAATATTATCCGGATTTCCTTAAGGCCAATGGCTATTTTGTCGGAAATTTCAGAAAGACTGATTATAATATTGGTGGCCGTCCGGATTCTGATTGCTGGGATAACCCTAAGAAGGTGGATTGGGAAAAGCTGAAAAATAATCAGCCGTTTTTTCAGGTGATTAATTCGACTGAATCGCACGAAAGCCGCGCGCAGGGCGATGTGGAACATACGATTCATGATCCGAAAAATACGAAACTGCGGGCCTATCACCCTGACCTGCCGGATGTCCGAAAAAACTATGCAAAATACCATGACGCCATGAAACGTATGGATGCTCAGATCGGCGAATCGTTGAAAAAGCTAGAAGCCATGGGGCTGGCTGATAACACGATCGTGATCCACAACTCGGACCACGGGGGTGTACTGCCGCGCAGTAAGCGGTATATCTTCCAGAGCGGATTGCATTGTCCGTTGATTGTTCGAATTCCTCCGGCCTATAAAAAACTCTACCCGGCGGAAAAACCGGGATCAAAAATTGATCGTCTCGTCAGTTTTGTTGATATGCCAAAAACGTGGCTCAGCCTGACGGGTTCTGAAATTCCAAACTATATGCAAGGCACGGTATTTTTGGGTCCCGGAGCTGAGCCCGAAAAAGAATTCCACTTTGCCTTCCGCGGACGAATGGATGAACGACTGGAAAGTGCGCGGGCGGTTTGTAATAAGCGTTTTCTATTCATTCGGAATTACATGCCCTACGTGCCATGGGTGCAGCACCTGGATTATCTTTGGAAAATGAAGGCCACGCAGGCTTGGGACAGCCACGTGAAATCCGGTAAGGCGAGCGAGGTGCAGGCTCGCTTCTTCAAGCCCAAAGGCTGGACGGAGGAGTTTTATGACATGCAGAACGATCCGGATAATGTGACGAACCTGATTGATAATCCGGAGTATCAGCAGGTTCAGGCTCAAATGCGTAAAAATCTACGCCAACAGCAGCTCGCGGTCTACGATGCCGGATTGTTGCCCGAGTCCGAAATGATCAAACGCGCCGCTGATAATCAACTTACGATCTATGAGATGGTCAGAAATCAAAAACTCTACGATTTGCCTGCTTTGATCGATGCCGCTGACCTAGCCTTGGAAGAGAAAGACGAGCACCTTCCAATGCTTGGAAAACTGCTGAAACATCCGGACTGCGGCATGCGCTATTGGGGTGTGGTGGGTCATTTCCTTCTAGGAAAACTTCCGGAAGGTGATGACGGCCTGTCGGACGAGTCGCACGAAGTCCGCGCCATGGCGGCCTGGCTGCAGATCAAGTCGGGGAGCCGCGATAAGGGCTTCCAATGTTTGGAAAACCTGCTGAAACAGAAATCCTACGCCACGCTGACGGTTTTGAATATGGTGGATTGGATCGGGGCGGACGCAACGGTGCTCATGCCGGTGGTTCGAACCCTTGAGCCGGAGAAAAAATCCTATGAAGAACGGATGCGCAGCAACCTGATGAAACGCTTTGGGTGAAATTAACAGGTCATGTTTAAAACAGTTTTATGTTCAGCCTTGGCCTTTAGCTTTTGGTGTTTTACCCCTGTGACAGTCGACGCGGCGCGGACGGCGTTCCGGCTGAATAATGATCAGGCTCTGCTCGATCTATACATCAATAATCCTGATGCGTTTCCGGTATGTAAACGGTCCTTATCTTATATGCATTTTGATTCGCCGGTGAACAAAGCTAAATGTCGCCTGTTCGATACCGATGGGGCTTTCATCGAGGTGGGTGCCTATGATCCGGTGAACGAAGGCTTCTCAGGAAAAACGCTGCTGAAACTGATGGAAATTCTGCGTGGCTATGAAGCCGCAGGCTTTGCGGTACATGGCGTTTTTCTATACCGGGAAGAGTGGATTAAAACCGATCATCCCAAAGCCGTGGGCGGACCGTTTGATGTCGATCGCCGGATTTTGTCGCCGACTGATATCCGCAACGTACGAGATGCCATCGCCCAGTCGGAGCTGGAATGTAAAGAAAATCTGAAGATCTTTCAGTTACTTGGCGGGCGCGTGAAGGGCCAACGGGGCGACAGCTGGTTTTTCATGGATGATGAAATGAAACGCTATCTTGAGCAGTTTGATGGGATTGGAACGGAATGTCACACGGTCGACAGCGGAAACCCCAAAGGGCGGGAAACCTTGAAAGCCCAGGCGGCGTTGGCGCAGTGGGCGAGGGAGAAAAACAAGGAATGCTTGGTTTTTATGGGCGGTGGCGGCGCTTCCTATTCGGACTTTTCCCGACAGGAAAATACCTTCAACTATCTGTGGAATGAAATGGGGAATGTCGGAGTCGACCGTAGATCGCCACATCTGATTTATTTGCGACAGGGCGCGCACCATCTTCCTCAGGCCTATGCAGCTCATTTGCCTGAACATGAAGAAAATAAGCTGACCTATCAGGTGAAGTGGATGATTGAAAATGTCCGGGACCTCAACGCGATAACATCAACGGCCGAACGTGATCTTCCGCTGAAGCGGACCATTACAAACAGGGCGGATGGAAAAACCATGGAAGTGGAGCTCATCGAAGTGCAACGAGGAAAATTGGTCTGTCGCGCAAAAGGGCGGCGTTTCTACATTCCGGTATCTGCGCTGAGTGATGAAGATATTGAGCGCCTGAAAAAATGGATGCAGGAGCGCTAGAAAATC
>CAKZQV010000532.1 GCA_937141895.1 uncultured Verrucomicrobiota bacterium | reverse complement strand
GTAACGGAGTTGCGCGGCACGTCAAAATTCCGCCCCAGCCAGCTCAGGCCGCCAAAGCCCTGCTCAATGGACAAACCGCAAAAATCGATGTCGGCAAAGTGAACGAACGCCTGTTCTTCGTCACCTGCAGCATGGCGTGGGATGGTGCCCTCGTGGAAACCTTCGAAAAATATCCTTTCCGCGGCATCGTACCCTATGTACTCGCCGGGGCTCAGCAACTGCTCGAATATCGTGCCCAGCCCTTCCACATTACGATCGACGACGAAGACATGGAGTTGAAGCACCCGCTAATTTTCACCGTAGCCAATCTTTCACAGTTCGGCAGCGATGTCATGGTAGCGCCCGATGCCAAAGCCGACGACGGCAACCTCGAACTCGTCGCTATCGAAACCAAGGATATGCCGATGGTACTGACTCAGGTGCACCGCTTCATCGAAAAAACCTTCCACCAGCACCCGCTCGTCATCAACCGGAACTTCAAAACCATGACCGTCCGGCGCGAAAATAATTCCCCGGTTCAGATTGATGGTGAAATTTATACCATCGACGGCGATGTCCATATCGAGGTCATGCCCTCCGCCCTGAACATCATCGTTCCCGGAAAATAGCTTTCACCTTTACGGATCACAACATACGCAGTACTCCTTAAATCAAATGGACGATTTTTCAGAAGACGAATTTTATATGCGCATGGCCCTGCGCGAAGCACAACGTGCCTCAGACGAAGGCGAGGTACCCTGCGGCGCGGTCATCGTACTCAACGGAGAAGTGATCGGCAAAGCGCATAACCAGACCGAAACCCTCAACGATCCCACCGCCCACGCCGAAGTGCTCGCCATCACCCAGGCTACGCAGGCCGTCGGCAACTGGCGGCTCATGGGAGCCGTCATGTATGTCACCAAAGAGCCCTGCCCCATGTGCGCCGGAGCGCTCGTTCTTTCCCGCATGAAAAAAGTGGTCTGGGGGATGACCGATCCCATCCGCGGCGGAGCCACATCCAAATTTAATATCCTCAACGAAGCCGACCTGAATCATGCCGTCGAAGTTGAAGCCGGACTGATGGAAGGCGAATGCCGATTCATCATGCAGGAATTTTTTCAGAATCTACGGCAAGCGTCCAAAGATCGGAAAAAACAGAACCGCCTCCCACCTGCAGAGGAATAATCCCAACCCTTGAAAGTTTCCAACGGCTGGAAGTTTCCAATGATTGGAAAACCTACAGGCTATTGCCGAACGAAGCTTTCGGAAAGGCGGAGAGGCCGATAGAGAGAAGCACGCGATGCTCGTTCTCGTCGTAGAAATGGTAGCCCAGCCCATAGCGCATGCAGCACCAGTTCATGTAAACCATACCGGCAATTTCCTCGAGGTCATTATCGCGATCATTATACCGGGCATATGCTTCCAACGTAAATTTTGATTCCGGATAGAGCTCAAATCGCGGCGTCCAGAGCGACTCCCGTTGATCTCGATAAAGATGCTCAATCGACAGGATTAGGTGATCATAGTTGTAAGAATAGCGGGTATTAAAAAAGGGCACATTTCCGCTGTTCCAATCCCACTCGCCTTCAAAATCAAGCATCTGTCGTTTCGTCAGCGGCATCCGGGCATCGAGAAACAGCGAATCAAAATCATTTCCGGTTCCATGATCTTCGATGAGGTAGTAGGTGTATAGATCCAAGTCCATAAAGCGCGATACCCGGTTGTCGCGTTTCGTTTGCAGCACATTACGCAGGCCGAGTTTCACCTTGTTTTCATCCTGCTCCTGATCAATTTCATCGAACTGATAAAGCGCATTGGTGGAGAGCGAACTATCCTGATAAATATAATCTGTATACGGCTCGATCTTGTGCCGCAGCCCTTTACCATACCACCGCTCACGATCTGAAATCACCTTGGTCATCTGCATCGAAGCTTCAAGTCCGGCACCGGGAATGGTCCGAACCTCTTCGCCTCCGGCGACCGACTGATCATAATACGTGGCCCGATAGGTGGCGCGGGGCACCAGGCTCAGAAAACCCAGGCGCTGCGGCATAAAAATGGCATTATACGTATCCAGCCGAAGCGCGTCATATTCCGGCGGCGGTGCCGCAGTCAAACTGCTGTTCACCCGATCCAGTTGAGCAATCGCATTTTCACTCTGCACATAAAAGGGGGTCCCGGGAATCCGCGTCCGGTAGAGATCCAGCGAATATTCATAGCGGTCGGTATTGCCATAGAAGTCGTTCAGACGCCGATTGACAAAACCCTCCGTGCCTAAATACCGATTTCCATAAACCAGCGAAAGGTAGTTTTCCGGTTGCGCGTAAGAGCGGTATTCGCTCTTGAAAAATTCTTCGGTAACCGCCGGATCACTGAGATAGTTCCAACGGGTATTTATATAGAGCGTGTCATCAAATTTTTGCAGGTGTTCAAGTTTCAAGCGATACCGGTCGCGACCGATTTCATTCGCAATCGCCGCCTCATTAGGATCAGTGGAGGTGGGCTCAAATTTGTGATAGGGATCCTGATCTTGCAGATAAAACCCCTCAAATTTTCCGACCCCATTGGGATAATCCCAGGCAAAGCCCTGCCCGAAACCAACGCCGCGGTCACTGTAGAGGTTCAGATCCGAAATGGAATCCACCTGCTCCGTCAGCGGGATCGTGGCTTTGGTCAGTAAAAAGAGTCCCCATTCCGAGCCCATTCCGGCCTCAAAGCTCAGAATCGGCTCGCTGAGTTTTTGCCTCCAATACGGTACATATAAAACCGGCACACGCCCGATATAAACGGTTACCCCTTTGGCCTTGAGAAACTCATCGTCGACCAGCTGAGCCTCTTTGGCCTTCACATGAAAATGAGTCTTCTCTTTTTCACAGGTCGAAAACGTTGCGCCCTTGAGCAGATATTCATTGGTGGAAACGCGCTGCACCTGATCCACACTCATCAGCACCGGTTGGAGATTGAGGGTCGATGGACCGAAATCACCGATTTGAGTTTTATAGTTATATTCGAGTTCCGTACCGCGCCATTCGATAGCGTCCCGTTGGAAGAAAATATCCCCTTCCATTTTGAGATCACCGGTTTCTTTATTTCCCGAAACCCGATCCGCCCGAACCATCACATTTTCAAAACGACCGGTTACCCCGCCGCTGGCCATCAACGTATCGTTGGTAAACTCAATACTCGCGGCCGTCAGATCAAACGGTTCATCCGGAATTTCCGAGGGCATATCAAAATCGACAGCCTGTGCAGCCACAACCCCGAAAAAGCACAGAACACTGAACAGACTAGCCCTCAACATCTTGATGCCCTTTCGTAAACGGAATCGGTCTAGACCGCGGCGCATCCGGCGTCCGGGCCCGGATCGGCAGGGCTAGAATTTTTTCGAGCTCGGCAATGCGCTCGTATGCGTCCGGCACCAACTCACTCTTCGGAAATTCATCAATCAGTTTTTGATAATAAATAATCGCCGCTTCGGGTTCTTTCGGAACCTTCGCATAAAAAGCCGCCTCGTCAAAAATCTGCTGCGCTTTCACCTCATACAGCTCATTACGCAATTTAATAATCTCCGTCCGGTAACCGGACTTGGGATAGGTCGAAAGAAAAACCGTCGTGGCCGTCAGCATGCGGTCGAGAATTTCCGGCGCATCCGGAAAATCCTTCCTCAGTTTCAAATAGCACTGGATCTGCTGCCAGGCGGCCTCTTCGGCAAAGTCACTATCCGGGTAACGGTAACCCACCACTTCGTAAGCACTGATCGCCAGCTCATACTCCTTGGCGCCCTGATTACATTTCCCCACCATAAACTGAGCTTCGGGTGCCCGCGACCATTGCGGGCCATTGCGCACGACACTCTCAAAATATTCAACCGCATATTCCGGGGCGCGATAGCCACCGAATATCCAGCGCAGGCGGCGGCGTTTCATGATTTTTTCCGCAATCTCATACTGACGCTGCAGCGCCGAATCATAATTCGACATCTGGCCCGAATAATTATCAATCAGATATTGATACGCCTCGAATGATTTCTTCCACTCTTTGCGTTCATACAGCATGTCCGCACGGGCGCGGGCGGCCAGCGGCGCCTGTTTGCTGTTCGGCCACCGGCGGTATAGGTAGACCATGCGCTGTTCCGCTTTTTTCCGGCGCCCCTTTTCCCGCGTTTCATTCGCCAGCTGATACTGCGCGGCCGGGGTGTCCATTTTTTTATCAAACGTCGAGCGCCACGTGAAACGTCCCTTATCCTCGACCACATAGACCTTCTCGGACTTGGCCTGCTCGCGCATCGACTCCACCGTGATTTTCGTGTCCGCACCAACCTCCTCCGACTCAACCTGTTTTGCGTCAGACTGCGCCTGAACCCAAAAAGGGGTCGAAAGAAAGGTGCCCATGAGTAGAAGTCGTATAGTTCGAGAAAAATGCATAATCCGGATAATGTAAAACAGGGTTGAATTTCGAGCAAATCAAATGCGTAACGAGTAATGCGTGAACCGCAATCCGTAACAGGTAATGCGCAATTTCAGCACCCCGGCTTGCGCATGACGCATTAATAGCTTTTAGCAAACACCACGCGACCCGGGCTCGGCTTGCCACAGCAAATGCATGCCCCCTCACCGCTATCCGCGCGATCAAACGGAATGCATCGAATGGTCACCGACAGATCATCGTTGATTTTATCTTCACATTCACTGCTTTCGCACCAATGGCTCATCGCAAAACCGCCATGCGCTTCCGGCCGATTTTTGTTTTCCGGTGTAAAATACGCCTTAAATTCGTCGTAGGAATCAATATCCTGAGTATGTTCCGCCCGGTGGTCCAGCGCCCGTTGCAGCAGCGTGTTCTGAATATCATCAAGCGTTTCGACGATATTCGCCACAAACTCATCCTTATCCACGCCCTGCTTCTGCATGGTATCGCGGCGCGCCATAAATACAGAATTATTTGCCATATCACGCGGCCCGACTTCCGCCTTGATCGGAATGCCCTTCTTCACCCAACCCCAGCCCTTTTCACCGGCATTGATGTCGCGGGAATCAATCACCACTTCCACATCGCGTTCATGGAATCGTTGTTTCCGAAGGTTGGAAGCAATCTCTTCGCAATACGCCAGAATCGCCTCCCGATCCTCTTCCTTGCGGATAATCGGTAATAGCACCACATGATTCGGCGCCAGACGCGGCGGCATAATCATGCCGTCGTCATCGCCATGCGTCATAATCATGCCGCCGATCAAACGCGTCGAAACACCCCAAGACGTTGTCC
>CAKZQV010000531.1 GCA_937141895.1 uncultured Verrucomicrobiota bacterium | reverse complement strand
TTACAGCTACTTTATTTCTGTTTTCACTGAATATGATGATGGCAACAGAAATGATCAATTAGTCCGTTGCTTTGTAAGTCGGCATAGCCGACTATAGAACCCTCAACCTCAGCGATAAAAGGGGTCATAATTTTCATGCGGTTTTCCCAAAGTTCAAACTCCATTGATTCGGGAGCCCACGCCTCCACTTGCTCCTGAGCATAATCCCGAGAGTTTATCGTTCGAATGGTATGGAAATATATATCCCATAGTGCTTTCGCATCGGATGGCTCGTAATCTCGAATGGTTATCATCTGTTGTTTCTTTTTTTGTTCCAGAATGAAAAAGCTTCCTCAAAACATGCGTCGTCCATATCGTCTATTCGGGTCATCAGGAAGTACTTCGCGTCATCAACGCCTTTGTTGTAGGCCAGTGGAGCCAGCTCTTTGGAGATGAAGTCCAGAAGGAAGGAGGCTTGCAGTTCACTAAGGTCGGCGTCCATTTCTTCCTCAAAAAAACGCTGGAGAGTCTGAATTGCGCTTTCTTTTTTTTTAAATATTCAATTGGCATAATCATTTTTCCCTTCTCGGCTAACGGTAGGGCTGACCCGCCCGTGCATATAAACTTTGACCTAAACAACAGGTATTTTCACGGTAAGGTCGAAGCGGATTCCTGAGTCGGGTGTCCCATCGCTGGAAACATTCTGGTGTTATTGGAAAAATTGAAAATCGACGTTTGGAATCTTAATAAAGCTCATCGAGCTGTCTAGCCATAATTTTGAATCCCTCATCTGCCGGATTTCATCCTCGATCCAGTACATAAGCATGAACGTACAGGATGCTGATATTCGTGCGATGCGACTTCTGGATGAGTTCAATAAATTCATTTTAAATGCGTACTTATCGTAAGCAAATAATAACTTAAAAATAACATAAATATAATTGCCTGTCTCAAAAAATATAGGCAAGGATTCAGATCTGTTATGAAAACTACGGAATCTAATTCATCAGCAACTGCTGAAGCCATGGGTGCGAAAATCAGCATCAAAGGTCCGCCGAGAGCGATGTACCTAGTGGTTGGAAACGATAAAACAGATGTCTTGGTCGCCCAAGCCGGCGGGCAGATCACCTTACGCTTTACGGCGGACAAGGTGCTGGCTGTACTGACGTATGAAGGATATCTGTCCCTCAATCGCGATTCCCGGATTTTCCGCATCGGACCCGTGAATCTGGATATGGAAAGATTGAAGAGATTCTCTCGGAGTTTCTCTCAAACGGTTGCGCCGACGTCCGGCACGACCAACGTTCATTAAAAAGGGGAACCTTCCCGCAATAACAAGGAGAAAAAAATGGCAGGAGTTGGACAAGAACTGTTAGCAGTACCTCTTCCCGAGATGGTCATGAAGCTCGGTCTCGGCGTTGCCGAAGCACAGCGTGCACTGGATGAAAATTCGGTGGAAACCGCCAGTATGCTCGCTGAAACCACTGTGCCGCTGGTTCTTGCGGTCACTCAGACGATTGCCGCCGATGGAACGGTCTCTTTTGAAAATGCTGATCCGGTCGACGTTTCGCTGCTTCAGGTTGGCTTGATGCCGACCTTTTATCAGTTTTCTGAAGCAACGATTGAAGTCACAATGGATATCAAGACGACCTCATCGCGCGAAACCAACGTCAAAGTCGGTGCCAAAGCCAAAGTCGGATTCGGTTGTTGGAGTGCATCGGTCAGCGTTGATGTTTCCCATAACCGAAAATTCGGGAAAACGGTACACGGCACCAGCCGCCTCGTAACCAAAATGGTTCCGGTTCCGCCGCCGTCGAGGATTGCGCCAGAGTTGTTGGTGGTTGATAATCGGCCGCCGAAAGAAGCCCCGGATAATGCGTAACCAAAAATAAAACATTGAAGCAGTCCCGTGCGGCGGGACTGCTTTTCGCTCTTCAAAAAATTGTCTCATAGAGGATGAATTGTTATTTTTTATAAATAGACTCTGGAGATGAAGTCAGAAGGTTAAAAAAAGAGGGACTTATGCCAAATATTGTAAAAAAAGACGCTGCGCTCCGGGCCTTCCGGAAACCGATTATTCCTGCAGAAACCAAAACCAGCGAAGTTGATGCAACCTCGTTTGCCGATCTAGTACGCATGATGGCGGAAGGCGTGGCCGATGCTCAGAACAGTCTCGACAAAAGCTCGGCTGAAATGTTGGTTGAACTCTCCGAAACCAAGGTGGATGTGGTGCGCAACATTACGGAAGAGGTAAACGAAAAAGGCGAAATCACCTTTAAGAATGCTGCCCCGCAAAGCGTTTCCCTGCTTGAACTCGGCATGCTGCCGACCTTCTACCAGTTTTCTGAAGCCACCGTTGAGGTCTCGATGGATCTGCACGTGGTCGAAGATGTTGATGAAAAATCAACAACAAAAGGGCGCAAAACCCTGTTCGCCAATACGCGGGATATCCGTATGGAACGAAAATTCAACCGCGATGTAAAAATGGCCTCAAAATTAACGGCCACTCTGGTTCCTGTTCCGCCCCCGCTCCGCCTGGAACCATCCCGTAATACTGAAACTAAATAAGCCCAACGGCACCTGGAGACGCATTATGCGAAACGTTCCCGATTCTCAGACAATGGACTTAGAAGATTTTCTGGCATCAGCCACCCAGTCGTTCACGGATGCCCAGCAGTCTCTGCTGCAAGGCACCGGGCTGTCTGCAAAAATGATGCTGAGTAATGCTGAGCTCGAAGTAAAGGTGGCTGTCGAAAATACGAAGGAAGGCCGCATGCTCGTTCGTCCCATTTCGCTCGCCGATATGACCGCCGAAAAAATCAGCCCCGATATGCTTTCCACTGTACGTATTAATCTGGTCGGCTCGGTCAGCGAAACCGCAAAAAAAGTGGAAGTGGAAACGCCAGCTCCCAGCACCCCGTCAGCGACGGGACGGGTGAAAATACCGGATCTCTCCGGCCTTACTCTGAAAGAGGTCAGCGCGAAGCTAAAAAAAGGAAAATGGAAATTCGCCGCCCACGCCCTTCCTCGTACCGAAGCCGCTAAAGCCGAGACTGAAACTCACGGAAAAATCCTACGGCAGAAGCCGGATGCGGGGGCCTTGGGTGATAAAGCATCCGATACCATTCATTTTTGGGTAAACCTTGGAAGCACCCCGGTGAAAGCTATCGACGGTATTGGCGAAAAGATGGAAGTCAACCTGTCAAAAATCGGCATCCGCTCCGTCGGCGACCTGAGTTTGGCCGACAGTAAAAAGATTTCCGAATCCTTGAATATCAACGAAAAACGTAGCCGCGAATTTGTCAATATGGCCGAAATGATGTCCCGCCTTACCATTCTGGGGCTGAAGGATGAAGTGGTTGAACTGCTCGCAAAAGGGGCTCGAGTCAATTCCGTTGAAGCACTGGCCAAATCCTCAGCGTCCTCGCTGTATACTGTGTGCAAAAAAGCGTTGGCTTCCGGAAAAATCATGACTCCAAGCGCATTCTCTTTTACGAAGGACGACGTTGCGGCATGGATCAATGCCGCTAAAAATTCAAAATAAAGCATCGATTCAGAGCGGTATTAAGGTTTCGTTTTAAGGTGGGATAATCACAACCCAACCTTCGATGACGGAAGATCATCGCTATAGAGCGTCGTATATTCATTGGACGAGCCGATGCAACGATTTCGTCTGATCACATCACTTGAAATATTCACATGGTCAGCCGGTCTTTTCGATGTTCGGGGCAGTCCGAATTTAAATGTTGCGATAAGCAACGCTCTAGCCGATTTCAGCCCGTTTTAGCGCAAGTTCCACCGCTTCTTCAGCGGTAGAAGCGACGTGGATTTTGGGATCGGGTTTCCCATGGTTGGACACTTCCCAGGTGTTTAGTCCAATCACTGGAACTTTGAGGCGGAGGGCGAAGGCGATTTCGGAGAGGGTGCCGTAGGCGCCGTGGACGGCGATGACGGCGTCGCAGGAGCGGACGAGTAGGGCGTTGCGGTAGGCCCCGAGGTCGGTGGGTATGCCGATGTCGATAAATTCATTGGCGGCGGATTTGTCGGTGCCGGGCAGGATGCCAATGGTTTGTCCGCCGGCGGATTTTGCTCCTTCGGCGGCGGCGCGCATCATGCCGTCTAGCCCGCCGCAGAAAAGTATGGCCC